>CALFDH010000157.1 GCA_937950405.1 uncultured Meiothermus sp. | reverse complement strand
CACCGCATGACGGTCTAGCTGACCCTTTTTGCCCTGCTCAATCAGGCTCTCGATGCGGTTGACATAGTCAAACAGGTTCTGATGCTGATGGTCGGTTCGTGTATCGCCTACTTCGTACTGTTCGCTCCACTGGATTGGCATACTCACCCCCGCTCGAGGTTTGTGCGGAGCATTGTAGAGCGGTGCGGGCAGAAAAATGTCCCGATACGGGCTAAGGCGTGCTGCCACTACCCAGCTGGTTGAACAATACAAAACCCAGCAGACCAAACCACAGCAGGAGCAAAATCACACTACCCCAGCGCTGCCAGAAGGTGGGTTTCTTTTCCGGCTCGGCAATCTGGGTGGTGAGCACCTCCGGGTCGGTACCGCTTTGCAGGTGAACCGGCTGGCCGTTGTTGGCCTCGAGCGGCAGGGCATAGGGTTTGGGGTTTTCAGCCACCTGGCTGCCAATCGTCACCACCACCGCGCTGATGTTGTCGGGGCCGCCCCAGTCGTTGGCCAATTTGATCAGCTTGGCCACCGCCGGTTCGGGGGGATTGGTGAGGATCATCTCGGAAAGCACCTTGTCCTCCAGTACCCCACTGAGGCCGTCCGAGCAAAGCAAAAACACGTCGCCGGGCCGCACCTTGAGACCCACCAGATCCACCCGCGCATTGGGAAACGAGCCCAGGGCATTGGTGATGACGTTGCGCCAGCGGTGGTTGCGGGCCTCGTCCTCGGTGAGCAGGCCCTGTCGCACCCGGTCGGCCACCCAGGAGTGATCCTGGGTCAGTTGCAAGAGTTCTCCGTCGCGCAGCAGATAGGCCCTCGAGTCGCCCACATGGGCAATCAGGGCATAGGGCAGGTCGAGCCACAGGGCCGTACAAGTGGTGCCCATCCCCCGCGATTCGGGCTTTTGGCCGGCCAGGTAGATGGCCTCGTTGGCGGCCTCGTAGGCTTCCAGCAGCCCCTGCGGCGAGGGTTCGCTGCGCTTGAGCACCTCCACAATCTGGCTCACCGCCATCTGCGAGGCCACCTCGCCGGTGCGATGGCCGCCCATGCCGTCGGCCACGATAAAAATACCACCGTAGCTGGTGACGATTTGGTTCACCGCATCCTCGTTGAGGGCCCGCTTACGGCCCGGGTCGGTCAGGGCCGCTGCAAAGACCATCGGGAGGCTGTCGGAACCTGGCATACAAGGGGCATTATAGGCCACCCCGGGGGAATGGGAGGCCAAAAATCACCCAGCTAATCGTTGTGAGGCCCAATTGCAGCAGTCTCATCATTTGCCTCATGGCTTTTGCCCTACCCTGGAGGGTGTGAGACCGTTCTATTTCAATCTACCGCGGGGCCCTGTGGGGGTGCTTTTGCTGGTGCTGGCCGGAACGGTGGGGCTGTTTCTGGTGTTCTGGCTCATCACCACCTTATGGGTGTTGGCCGTAGGGGCCGGCATCGTCGGTGCTCTGGCCTACGGGTGGCGGCGGCTCGAGGCCCGGTTTCGCCGGGGCCGCTGGCGCAGGCTACCCGAGCGGGTTCGGCGCTGGGAAGACTGATATAGGCTGAAAGCCCAAAGCCGTAAGCTCTGAGCCTGGTGCTGGAGCAGGCTGGGTAGCGCGGAAGCCAAAGTCTATCCTGCACGGCCTGCTCGAGCGGCCAGCAGCCTCCTTGGGTGCAAACCCGGTTCACTGGCAGCGCCCACCCTCTGCCTGCGACTTGAGACCTGCGACATTTACCAAGCACCTTTGCTCAAGCACTCAGCATAAAGCGGACAGCCCTCGCAGCGCGGTTTGCGGGCGGTGCAGTGGTAGCGCCCGAACAGAATCAGGGCATGGTGGATAAACACCCACTTTTCCCTGGGAAAGAGGCGCTCGAGGTCGGCCCCAATTTTCTCCGGGTCTTTCTGCTGGGAAAACCCTAGCCGGCTTGCGAGGCGCATCAGGTGGGTATCCACTGCAATCCCCGGCACCCCGAAGGCCGCCCCCAGCACCACGGTGGCGGTCTTCCAGCCCACGCCGGGCAGCTCGCGTAGCTGGGCCTTGTCCACCGGCACCTCACCCCCGTGCGCCTCCACCAGCTTCCGGGCCAGCAGCACCAGATTCCTGGCTTTGGCACGGTACAGGCCAATGGTCTTGATGTAGGGCTCGACCTCTTCGGGTGTGGCCCTGGCCAGGGCGCGGGCATCGGGAAAGCGCTTGAAGAGCGCTGGGGTGGCTTTGTTCACCGAGGCATCGGTGGCCTGGGCCGAGAGCACCGTAGCCACCAGCAGCTCAAATGGGTTGGTGTGGGCCAGCTCGGTAGCAGCCTGGGGGTATAGCTGCTCCATGACCGAGAGCACCTTGGCTGCTCGAGCCTTCCGGGCTTTCAGGGACTCCCGCCCCCTCCCCTGGGGCTCTTTGCTCCGGCTCTGCGCTATTGGCGCCGGGCCTTTGGCCTTTGCTGTCGGGCTTTTCGCTTTCAGCTTGGGGCTTTTGGCTTTTGGCCCCTGGCGCTTCCCTCCACCCTCGAGCCCGGACATATTTCAGTACGCCTTGGCGAACAGAATCCGCTTGCCGTAAGCGCTGGGTTTACCGCACCGAATACAGCTTCCGTGGGCTTCGGGTTCATCGTAGGGTATGCAGCGGGTGGTGGCGGTGGTCTCGGCTTTGATCTGCTTTTCGCAGTCCTTGTCACCGCAGTGAAAGGCCTTCACAAAACCCTGCTCGACCTTTTCCTTAAACACCTCATAGCTATCCACTTCCCAGGTGTGGGCGTCGCGGAACTGCAAAGCCCGCTCGTAGAGGTCGTGCTGGAACTGCTCGAGCCTGCCCGGCAGCAGAGCCTGTAGCTCGGCAATTTGGACGGTCTCCTTGCCCCCCAGGCGGCTGGCCAGCACCGCCGTTCCGGCCTCTACGTCGCGGGGGCCGACCTCGAGGCGCAGCGGTACGCCCTTCAGTTCCCACTCGTTGAACTTGAAACCCGGGCTGTACTGGTCGCGATCATCAAGGTATGCGCGGATACTCGCTTGTTTAAGCTCATGGAGCAGCTTCTCGCACGTTGGCAGAACTGCCTCTCGAGTCTCGGCCTTGTAGATGGGCACAATCACCACCTGGATAGGGGCCAGGCGGGGCGGCAGAATCAGGCCCTTGTCGTCGCCGTGGGTCATCACGATGGCCCCCACCACCCGCGTGGTAAAGCCCCAGGAGGTGGTGTGAACGTATTTGTTCTGCTGGTCTTTGTCCTGAAACTGAATGTCGAAGGCTTTGGCAAAGTTCTGACCCAGGTAGTGCGAGGTGCACGATTGCAGGGCCTTGCCGTCGCGCATCATGGCCTCGTAGCTGATGGAATAAACCGCCCCGGCGAACTTCTCCGAGTCGGTTTTGGGGCCTTCCCAGCCGGGAATGGCGCACCAGTCGCGCAGCACGGTGGCGTACACCCCGGCCATGCGGCGGGCTTCCTCTTCGGCTTCCTCCTGGGTGGCGTGGGCGGTGTGGCCTTCCTGCCACAAAAACTCGGTGGTGCGCAGAAAGAGCTTGGTTCGCAGCTCCCAGCGCACCACGCTGTTCCACTGGTTTAGCAGTTGGGGCAGGTCGCGGTAGGTGCGAATCCACTTGGCCCACATGTGCCCGATGATGGTCTCGGAGGTCGGGCGCACCGCCAGGGGCTCTTCCAGGGTCTCGCCCCCAGCCTGCGTTACCACGGCCAGCTCGGGGGCAAAGCCCTCCACGTGTTCAGCTTCTTTTTGCAAGAAGCTGATGGGAATGAAGAGGGGGAAGTAGGTGTTGGAGTGTCCGGTTTCCTTGAACATCCGATCCAGCTCGCGCTGGATGTTTTCCCACAGGGCGTAGCCATAAGGCTTGACCACCATGGTCCCGCGCACCGGGCCGTAGTCCACCAGGTCGGCTTTGAGCACCACTTCGTTGTACCACTCGTTGAAATCTACAGACTGTGGAACGAGGCCTTTGTCCTTCGCCATACCGACCCATCATAGCGGATGTTATACAAAAGTTGCGTTTCCAGCGAAAAATTTAGTCGTAACGAATCCAGCCTTTATGAAACGTCTAAGTAACCATACCTTGTAACCAAAACTGCTGCTCGAGCGCTTAGTATGAATCGTGTTTTCAAAACCAGGTTAGCAGAAAGGAGGTGGCTCCAGCAGTCTCTGAACAGTTTGCTGTGATCGCAACCAAAACCATCCCACATAAGCAAATTCGTGCATAAAGGAGCAATCGTGCGCAAGTCCCTACTCATACTTGGTGTGGCAGGTCTATTGACGGCCTGCGGAGGCTTCAAGTCAAGCCAGCCCAGCCCCGAGGTCATTGCGAGCCTGCCTGCTCAACCCACAGCCTCCACTATGGTCAACGAGACCCCTACGCGCTGGTTTGTGGAGCTTTCTGGCGGGGCGGTTTCCGATGGCATTAGCCTACAAAGCGTGCAAGCCGAACAAGCGGCCTTCCGTCAGGCTGCCCAGGCTGCGGGTGTCAAAATCCTCTACTCGTACACCGAGCTGGTCAATGGTTTCTCGGTGGAAGTACCCGGCAACGATCGCAAGTTGCTCTACACCCTACCCGGCGTGGAGGGCGTTTATCCGGTGGGCACGTACAAGCTACCCCCGCGTGAGACAGCCAACCCCGATCTGGCCAGCGCCATCACTCAGACCGGAGCCGATATTGTCCAGAACGACCTAGGCCTCACAGGCCGGGGCGTGAAGGTGGGCATCATTGACTCCGGGATTGACATCCAGCACCCCGCCTTTGCAGGCCGCATTGTGGACGGCTACGACTTTGTGGGCGATGACTACGACGCCTCTGACCCAAGCAAGTCCACCCCGGTTCCAGACCCCAACCCCGACGACTGCGACGGCCACGGCACACACGTAGCGGGTATTGTGGGCGGGAAGGACAGCCAGATCACCGGGGTGGCCCCAGGGGTAACCTTTGGCGCTTACAAGGTATTCGGCTGTGAGGGCTCTACCGGGGACGACGTAATCCTGGCTGCGCTGGAGCGGGCCGAGACCGCCGGTATGGATGTGGTCAACATGAGCCTGGGCTCACCCTTCGGCTGGAGCATGCTGGGCAAAGCCGTCACCAAGATGGTCAAGCGCGGTACCGTGGTGGTGGCCTCGGCAGGCAATAACGGCAACCTTGGGCTGTTCGCAACGGGCGACCCCGCCGCCACCGAAGGAGTTATCAGCGTGGCCTCCTTCGACAACGTTAGCGTGAATGCTCAAAAAGCTATTGTGAACGCCACCAGCAGCCCGCTCGGCTACCTGGTGCTGGGCGGGGCCGAAGCCCCCCCCACCAGCGGCACCAGCGCCGAGGTGGTCTGGATTGGCCGCTCCTGCAATGTTGATGCCCTACTCGCGAACCCTGCAGGGAAGGTGGCCCTGATCGAACGCGGCGCCTGCACCTTCAACGAAAAGTATCAGAAAGCCGTGACGAATGGCGCGGTGGGGGTGATTATTCACAACAACACCACTGGCCTCTTTGCAGGCGGCGGCGTGGCCGGGGTTTCGGGGATCTTTGGCATCAGCATCTCGCAAGCCGATGGCCTGGCCTTGCGCGCTCTCACCTCCCCCACCACGCTCACCTGGACTGCCGATACCACCCTAGTAGCAAACCCCACCGGCAATTTGATTTCTAGCTTTAGCTCCTGGGGTCTAAGTCAGGATCTGAAGCTCAGGCCCGACCTGGGCGCACCCGGCGGTCTGATTCGCTCAACAGTGCCGCTGGAGCAGGGGGGCTATGCCATCCTGAGCGGCACCTCCATGTCTTCCCCGCATGTAGCAGGTGCGGTAGCGCTGTTGCTCGAGGGCAATCCCGCTTTCTGGGGTCCGCAAAAACCCAGCGAGGTGCGCAAATATTTGCAGAACACCGCCATGCCCAAGCCCTTCGCCCTGGCCCCGGCGAGCGGTTTCGCGGAAACCAGCTTCCGCGAGGGCGCCGGGATGATTGACATCGTGGCAGCGGTGCAAAACCGTGTGACCGTGACCCCTTCCGCCATTTCTTTCGCCGAAAAGGCAGGAGCCCACACCGAGCGCCTGGTACTTAAGAACCGCAGCAACGTGCCGCTCATCTACCGGCCTGCCCACCTGGCCGGCCCCTCGGCCACGGGCAGCATTTATTCGCCTAGCTTCAACACCGCTGCCGCCACGGTTAGCTTCAGCCATAGCCAGATCACCCTGCCGGCCAGGGGCGAGGCCATCCTGACCGTAACCATCACGCCCCCGACGGGTCTGGCTGCCAAGAGTCTGTATGGGGGTTACATCTTCCTGAACCCCGTGGGAGCGGGCATCAAGATGAACGTGCCCTACGTGGGCATGGTAGGGGGTTATCAGGCCATCCAGGTATTGACACCGGCGGCCCCTGGCTTCCCCCTTCTGGGCAGGCTTAACGCCGCAGGCACCGCATTCGACATCCTGCCCGGTGGGGGGACCTTCACCCTGCAGGGCAACGACGTACCGCAGATTCTGGCACACTTCGAACACGGGGCCCAGGCCTACGAAATGGTCATTCTCGACGCGGCTACCAACGCGCCCATCCACTCCAAGTTCAATCGCGCTGACTATGGTGAGTACCTCCCCCGCAACTCCTCGGCCAACGGCTTCTTCGCCATTCCGTGGGATGGAACCCGCATCACCAAGTACAAAAATGAAGACATCTACGGCAACAAGATTCCGGTACCCAGTGAGTTCCAGGCTGTACCCAACGGGCAGTACAAGCTGCAAATCCGGGTGCTCAAACCCACCGGCAACCGCCACAACCCTGCCGACTGGGAAACCTGGACTTCGCCAGTTATCACCCTGGCCCGTCCGTAAGCCCTGAACCCTTTCCAGAAGACCCGCCTCGGCGGGTCTTTTTTGCGTATGCTAAAGGCACATGGAACTGCGCGGCCCCCGCATTCGGCTCCGCCCTCCGCGCCCGGAGGACACCGAGGCGCTGTTTGCCCTGATGTCCGACCTCGAGCTGGCCCCTTTTGTGTACTGGAACCCCCACCAGAGCCCTCAGGAAACCTACGAGTACCTGGAACGCCTGCAAGCTAGGGAAGGCTTTTTCATCATCGAGGCCGAGGGCCGACCCGCCGGGGTGATTGGGCTGCACCTGGACTGGCCCAACAAGCTGGGCGAGACCGAGACCTGGCTGGGGCGGCCCTACTGGGGCACCGGCCTCAACACCGAGGCCAAGGTGGTGCTCTTCGATTTTGCCTTTGGGCCCTGGGATTTGCGCCGCGTACAGGCCATTGCCCACGTGCATAACCCGCGCTCGCAGCGGGCGCTGGAGAAGCTGGGCTTCCAGCGCGAGGGGCTGTTGCGCCGGTGGCGCTGGATTCGCGGGGAGCCCTGGGATTTTTACATGTACAGCCTGCTGCCCGAAGAATGGATGTCAAGCCGGCCACCTATTTATTACTAGCGTAACCAACGTCGTTACACTCCCGCGATAGGGGTACCAGGCGCTACAATGGGGTACTTGTCCATTTTGCGCCGGAAGAGCGTATGCCCACGCCTGCCTGCTTGTACCTGCTGGACGAGCCCCACGTGCGGGTGGGGGACATGCGCCACGACCTGACCCCCTCGCGACCGGTACAACTGCTGATCTACCTGGCCTGCCGGGGGGAGTGGGTGAGCCGCGAGGCGCTGGCCGCTTTGTTCTGGCCCGATAGCCCCGAGGAGGAAGCCCGCCACAACCTGCGGGTGGTGATGCACCGGGCCAGGGCGCTGCCCTGGGCCGGGGGCCTCGAGGTCGAGCGGGAGCGGGTACGGCTCTTGATGGACACCGACACCGCCCAGTTCCGCCAGGCGCTGGGCCAGGCTGGCTGGGAACAGGCTGTGCGTCTGCATCGGCGGCCCTTTTTGCAGGGCTTTCCCTTGCAGGACGCGCCCGCCCTGGAGGACTGGGCCACCCTCGAGCGCGAGAGCCTGCTGGAGGCCTGGCAGCAAGCCGCCCGCCAGCATGCCGAGGCCCTCCAGCAAGCCGAGCAACACACCAAGGCCTGCCGGCTGCTGGCGGAAATTCTGCGGCAGAACCTGTTGAGCGAGGATATCGTGCAGGACTACCTGCGGTCGGCCTATCTGGCCGGGCAGCGCGAGGCCGCCCTGAAGCTGTACGAGCGCTTTGTGCAGGAGCTGAAGCAGGAGCTGGGGTTGGAGCCCATGCGGGCCACCCAGGAACTAGCCCAAGCCCTGCGGCGGAGTGAGCCGCTGCAAGCAGCCCCAGTAAAACCGCGGCCCAGGATTCCCCTCGAGGTGCTGCGCCCGCCCCATTTGGTAGGCCGCGAGGCCGAGCAGGCCCGGCTAGGGGGCTCATCGGCCCTGCTGGTGCACGGGGAACCTGGGGTGGGCAAGTCCCGCCTGCTCCAGGAGGTCTTCCCCCAAGCCCCGCTCCTGCGGGCCCGCGAAGGGCTGGAAAACGTGCCCTTCTACCCGGTGCTGGACTACCTCAAGGCAAATCTCGCCAACCTCCCGAACCTGGGCCCCTACCGCGAAGACCTGGCCCGGCTGCTGCCGGAGGTCTACCCCGGCTTCACCCCGCCCCCTGGCGAGCCCGGCAGCGCCAAAGCCCGGCTGCTGGAAGCCCTCTCCCGCGCCCTGGCGCCCGCCGGACGGCTGCTGTTCGACGACCTGCAGTGGGCCGACGAGGGCACCCTGGAGCTCTTGCTGTACCTGCACAGCCGGGGCCAGCCCTGGGCAGGGGCCTACCGGAGCCACGAGGTGGGGCCGGCCCTGGCCCGGGTACGGGAGGCCCTGCGGGGTAGCGGGGTGGAGGAACTGGCCCTGGAGCCGCTGAGAGCCGAGTCCGTACAGGCCCTGCTGGCCGACCTGATGGGGGCTCCCGAAGGGCCACCGCTCTTCTCCGGCTGGCTGCACGGCCAGACCGGCGGCAACCCCTTCTTCGCCCTCGAGACCCTCAAGGCCCTTTTCGAGAACGGGGTGCTGCGGGCCGAGCAGGGCCAGTGGCATACCGACCTCGACGAAGTAACCCGCGACTACAGCGAGCTGCAAATCCCCCCCAAAGTGGCCGAGGTGATCCGCCGCCGGGTGGGCCGCCTCTCCGAGCCCGCCCTGCGGGTGGTGCAGGCCGCCAGCGTGGTGGGCGAGGGCTTTGGCCCCAGGCTGCTGGCCGAGGTGACGGGGCTTTCGGAGTGGGCGGTGCTGGGGGGGCTGGAGGAGGCTGAACAGGCCGGGATCGTAGGCGGGGAACGATTTGTCCACGATGTGCTCAAGCAGGGCATCTACCAGGGCCTGGCCCCGACCCGCTGCAAGGCACTGCACGCACGGGTGGCCGAGCGGCTCGAGGGCCAAGCAAAGCCCCAGGTGGTAGCCGAGCACTGGTTCAGAGCAGGGGAGGTTGATCGTGCCGTACCACGTTGGCGTATTGCCGCCCAACAACTTACCGAACTATGCCTCGATGAAGAGGCCTTGTTCTTGAATCGGCGGGCCTTAGAACAAAATACAGATCCTCGCACGGCACATGAACTCCAGATTGACATCGGCATCAACCTGTTCAGTCTTTCTGAGGAAGAGGCCGCCGTTCGCTTGTGGCAAAGCGTTCTAGAGAGCAGCCAGGATGAGCAGATACGGGTGCGGGCCCTAATCCAGCTTGCCGCCTACAACACCCTGATCGGCCAGTTGAGTCAGGCCAGACAGATGCTTGATCAGATATACCAGATCTGCGTTTTTGAAGACCTCACACCCCAAAGCCAGCAAGAGGTTTTACGCGAAGAACAACGACTGGCTGCAAGAGAAGGCCGCTTCAAAGAGGCATTAAATCTAGCCCGACAACGCCTGCGGTACTACAACCCGGATGTTCCTTCGGTGTATGTAGCCTCGCTACTATCGGAAGTAGGTACCTTTCTGGTCAACCTGGGACAAAAAGAAGAGGCGCTGGAGTTCCTCGAGCGCTCCCTGGCCCTGCACCGAAAAATCGGTAGCCGAGACGGCCTCATGCAGGCCGCTGCTAACCTGCTGTACTACTGGATTACGCTGGGTGAACCAGCAAGAGGTCTTTCCCTTGCTGAGGAAGTATTGAAACTGGACCCAGAAAATAGATTCTCCAACACCGAAGTACTACGAAACAACGTTGCCAATGCTTATGCCCGGATGGGCGAGATTACCAAGGCCATCTTTCACTACGAGATTAATGGGCTTCAGACCAGAAACCCCATCTGGAAAGCTGCTGCCTGGGCCACATTGGCTCGCCTGTATCAAGAAGCCGGGCGCAGCCAAGAAGTAGTGGGTGCAGTGGATAGGGCCATTGAGAGCATCGCCCACGTCGAGTTTGATCCCCCCCGTGCCCTGGTGATGATTGCCGCACTTCACCACGGCTCAGCGGCACAAGTTCAGGCCGCGCAAAGCGCAACTGGCTCACTCAAAACCGAAGCGCTACCCCCCCACTTACAGGCTCAGCTCGAGCAGGCCCAGGCCGACTACCTGGCTCGAGTCCGGTCCTCCAAGACCTGAGTGGTCTGGTGAAAAAGATTTCAATATGCGCCATAGTCCCCCTGATGAGCCCCACATCGCAATCTTGGGCAATCACCTTGCCTCAAAACACACCAAAAATTAACTCACCGGTGCACTGAGACGCTGGTGTAACGCTTCCCCCCTACCCTACCTTCCATGACCCCCAGGCTGCGCCAGAGCCTCCTGGTACGGGTGTACACCACCCCCGGCCCGGACGGCCTTCCCCGTTCCACCTACCGCGTGCACGACCTGAAGACCGGTACCGAGGTGGAGCTGGCTACCTGGGAGGAGCTACGGGCCTACCTACAGCACCGCTGGCCGCGCCGGGTGCGCTGAGATGGTGGTGTAACGTTTGGCTCCTAAACTCCCCTTCAAGTACGTGGAGAGGAGGAAACCGTGAAAAGAAAGTGGTGGGTTATGTGGGCAATTCTGGTGCTTCTGACCGCTTGCGGGAGCGGCGCCCAAAGTAAACAGGGCACGTGGGACAACTCTGGCTGGGATTCGGCCAACTGGCAGTAAGGAGGAAAGTTATGAAGGGCAGGAACATTTTCTATTTCTTTTTGGGTGCGGTAGTGGTTGCAATAGGCTTATACGGGCTTTCGGTGGGCAACCTGACCACCTTCACCCCCGGTACCCCCATCCGGGCCAGCGAGGTGAACACCAACTTCAGCGTCCTTCGAACGGCCATTGAAGCCCTGGAGGCCCCGGTAGACACCGCGAGGTTAGCCGAACGTGCGGTGACCCCGGCCAAGATGGCCGACCAGGGGTGCCCGGCAGGTCAGGCATTGGGGGGATACAACAACGGCAGCCCAAACTGCGTTGCGGTGCAGGGTGGGGCAGGGCTGACCGAGGTCGCGCGGGATGTTACCCTCACCGGCAACGGCACCGCCGCTAGCCCCCTGGGACTTGCGAACGGAGCCGTTACAGGCGAGAAGCTCGGAAGCGGGCCTTTTTTAATGAAAGCATCGGCTCAAACGGAGATCGAGTTGCAGAAGCTAAACGCTGGCGGAGCCCCGCAGTTGCGTCTCAGCAAGGCCGGAAGTCCGGAATCTACCTGGGATATTGCTGTGGCTAATAACCTCAACTGGTTGTCTTTCTTACATCCCAGCAGCCCGGCTGCTGCCTTATCTTTGCAACCGGATGGCAGAGCATCGTTCGTCAGTACGGGCTCTCCCCAGCTCGAGGTACGTGAAAACAACCCAAATGCCAGTTCACAACTGCGTTTGAGCGTACGGAACGGACCTTTCTGGGATATCGTAGCCGACGACAAACTGAGTTTTCGGCGAGACGCAACAAATTTGCTGGGCGAACTCGAGGCCGACGGCGATCTCAGAATCGTTGGTAACGGTACTGTAAAAGCGGCAGCAAGGGTTTTTTGTGGAGCCAGCCCACGTGTGCAGCAATCGTTCAACCACATCTCGGATTCCGCCATAACCATTACCCGCGACGGAAATGCCTGTGTGCTCAACTTCGGTACAGGTACAAACCTGAGCCAGCGCTATTTTCAGACCAGCAGTTGGGTGCCAGCCGGTGCCTCGATAGGTGCACAAACGGTTCAATGTACCTTCTCAGGAGGGATTCCCGAGCAACTCCAATGCCGTGTTTACGGGATACCGTCGGGTGACGTCCAAGATGGATACTTCATGTTTTCGGTCTTTTAGGTAAAAACGAACACCCATACCCGATCCATTACTTCTAAACCCCGCCCCAAAGCGGGGTTTTCTACGCCACCACCCATCCATGCTGCTCGAACAAGGGCCCGTACTCCTCCGGCACAAAGAGCCGGTCTTCGGGGTATTCAACTTCCACGTACCGCTGGGGCCGCAAGAGCCGGTAGCTGGGGTGGGCCAGGTCGATCACATAGCGCTGCGGCGGCTTGCCTGCGGTCAGGTAGCGCAGCTCGAAAGCCAGCAGCGTTAGGGGGTTCTCTGCGTCGTAGAGCCCCCGCTGTTGCGCCCGGCTCTGCTTGACGGTGGCCCGCACCCCTTGCAGGGTGCGGGAGGCGTTCACCTCGGCCCAGAAATTCGCGGGCTGCAAGACCTTACCAAAGGGGGTTTGCTGCTCACGGAAGGGGTCTATGTTGGGCCAGATGAAGTAGGGGCTGGCCTGGGCCCCTTCCAGCAGGCGGGTGTTGTAGCTGGCCCGGCGTGGCCGCTGGGGAGTGGGGTTGGGCACATTCGGCGCGGCAAAGCACAGCAAGCGCCCGTAGCCGTCGAGCACCTCGCGGGCGTAGGCCAGGTAGAAGCGGAAGCTTTCGGGGTTGTGCTGGTAGAACTCGAGGTCGTCCTGCACCAGGGCTTCCAGGGCCAGGGTGGCCGCTTTGGCGTGGTGGGCGTGGTTGGCGCTCACCCCCGGCTGCACCCGCGCTTGCAGGTGGGCCAGGAGGGGGGGCTCTAAAGCGGTTGCCATTGCCTCTAACTGCCCCTGCAAAAAACCATCCCAGCTCGGGTCGGCAATGCCCACATAGCGCTCGCTGCCGTCGGCCTGCTTGCGAAACAGCCCCTTCTCCGGCGCATCCACCCCCAAAAAGCGCAGTGCCAGGTTGGCCAGGGCCCGCGTAGAGATGGTGTCGCCGTCGCTCACCGCCTGTTTGGGCGAGCCGATGCCCTGCCCATAAACCATCAGGCCCGCGTTTCCTACCAAAAA
>CALFDH010000156.1 GCA_937950405.1 uncultured Meiothermus sp. | reverse complement strand
CGGTCGGACAGGGGGCTAGAATGGCTGCGCCGCCCTCGTCAAACCCCAGGCAGTTGCGGTGGCTGACCACAAAACCTCCTGGTTGTACGTAGTCGGCCAGCAGATTACCCGAGCCCCCAGAGATGGTGGTGGGAATGATGTTAGGAAGGTCGTTTGGGAGGCGGCTTGAGCCCACCGGGATGTTGCGTTCGTAAATATACAGCAGCCATTTGTTGTTGTTAGCGGGGTCGGGGCCGGGGTTTTCGGCTCCGGAAGCCCTGCTTACCACCCAGCCCCGGCTGAGGGGATAGATCATCACAAACTTGACCTTGAGCACCCCATCCACATCCACAAAAGGGGGTTGTAGTAAGGCGATGGCAGGATCCTGACCCGTTCGCCAGGTGTTGTTATTGGTGCTGGGGTTTCGTACAGTGTACCCACCAGCATTGCCAATGGTGAGGGTCACACCCGGCGGATAGATGAAAGCTGCCGTAGCTACAAAATCGCTCACCAGATTACCTGCGTTGCGCAGGTCTTCGGTAAGGAGCTGTGAGTTCTGCACAAAGCGCAGGCTATCGCTGCTGCTGCGCAGTCCGGCGGCGATCAGGCCCAGGATGGCCACGCTAATGACGGCAGCGATCAGCATTTCAATGAGGGTAATGCCTGTTTTACGCATAGAACCTTTACAAGGGAGGCAGGGCGACCTCGGTGGAGAAGCTATAGGAGCGGTTTTGCGGGCCGGTGAACTGAAGGGTGATCCGACGCAGCACCACCTGGGTTCCGATGGTCTGAACCGTGGCCAGGCTGGCCGAGGGGTTGCTAAAGCCGCTGGGCGGCGCTACCGAGGGCAGCACCGCAGCATTGAAGGCTGCCCTGGTAGACCAACTGGCCCGCACATTATCGAAGTAGCTGCGGGCAAAGGCCTGGGCCTGGGTGTCAATCTGGGCATTACGGGTGAGGGTGAAGCTCGAGCCAAAATAGGTCAGGATCAGAATGGTCAGGGAAAGGATGGCCAGGGCTACCATCACCTCCACAAAGGAAAATCCTCTACGGCGCACGAACCACCACCTTTCCGGTTCGGCCCACAACGTTGACATTGAGCACCCGGTTGCCGGGCCCACGCAGGACGTAGCTGCTATTGGCCCCGCTATTCACGATGCCATAGGGGGCATCGAACCGAACGGTGCCGCCGCCCGAGGGTACACTCTGAAAAACCACCCCTGGGGGCAGCGATTTACTGGGGAGTGAAGCCAGATCGCTGGTACGGCCCACCCGGTAGGTATTGGAGTTGGCGCTGGCCTGAAAGGAAAAGTTGACCGACTGCCGCCTCGCCTGCTGGCGAATGCCCTGCAGCTCGGTGGCCACCTGCGTAGCCGCCTCGCGGATGGTCAGGCTCTGTTGGTAGGAGCGCAGCGAAACAAAGCCCACTCCCAGCAGGATGCCGAGCACCGCCAGCACTATTAGAAACTCCACCAGGCTTACGCCCTTTGGGGAGAGTCTTTTCACTGCCCCACCACTTCCCATATACCCCGGCTGAGCTGGGCCTGCTGCCCACCCGGAATGCGAGGCCGCAAGCGGACATCGTGGTAGATGTCGAGTTTGACCGGGGCCAGCACGCCCGTATCGGCGGCGACCAGGGCGCCCCGCAAATCCCAGCGCCCTCCCAAGTTGTAGCCCCGACCATTCTGAATCACGCTGAAGATGGCGTTGGCGGAGTATAGAAGCCCATCGGTACGTAACGCCCCGGCAGAGCGGTTCTGCATCGTTTCGTTCCAGAGTTGCTTGAGCGAACTGCTGTTGAAGAAGCTCGAGGTAATCTCGTAGCGCACCGCCCTGCTCAGAATGGCGTTCATCTGAGCCTGGGTGAGCGCTACACTACCCAGTGAACGCTCCCCCTGGCAGGTGTGAACCCGGGCCCCAGCACTGAGGGTCTGGTAGCTGGAGTAGCGGACAGGGTCGTGGTTGCAACCATCGCCAAAGTAAACTTCGTTCTCGCCGTAGGTGTAAAAGCGGGGGCGGTAGTTGTTGTTTCGCAACCAGCGCTGTAGCTCGCTGCGATTGAAGTTGGTCACCTCGGTCAGGGCCAGGTTGGGGCGGTAGCCTACCTGTCCACCACTGCCGCACCCCGGCTGGGAGGGATTTTCCCGACAAACGCTCATGGGGAGCTGGATTCGGTTGTTTTGCAGAAGATTGAGACTGTCCGCCGCAAAGGTATCTATGCTCAAAAAATCCCCCATGAGCGTATTACCTCCGGCAATCAGGTTGAGCTGGGGCAGGCGGCTGGGGTCGCGGTAATCACAGGCCTGCAGGGCGCTGCCTTGGCCGCAGTCGTAGGTCAGGTCGCCCAGGATATACACATTGCCGCGGGCCAGAATGGTGCCGTTACCCCGCACCCGGCCCCGGATGACCACATCGCCGTTGATGAACACCGTGCCGCTAAGGGTGATGGGGGTAACTGAGCCATCCAGAATGACGTTGTTGCGGGAAAGGCCCAGCGCTGCGGAGTCGAGGGTCTGCAACCCCGAGCCTCCCGGCCAGGCGATGCTGCTGGGATTTACCAGCATGGGGGCGCTGATGCTACCGGAAAAATAGTTCTCGTTGCGGTTCTCCAGGCTGGCTTGCACCTCCTCGAGCCACTCGGCATCGTCGATGAGGCGGTTGTTGTTGTCGTCGGGGATGGGCAGGGGGAAGAAGTCGGGGAGTTCGCCATCGGGGTAGCGGTTGCCGAAGGCAGCCAGGTTGGTGCTGTCCGGGTAGTTGTAGTAGAGGTTCTGGGGGGTGGTGCAGTTGCTCGGGGTGCTGCAGTCGGCAGGGGTGGGGCGCAGGGGGGTCGTGGAGCGGATGCGGGTCTGGCCCGGCTCCAAGGTGGTGAAGTACTGCGTGGAGGGCTCGAGGCGACCGCTATACTGCTGGCGAACCGTGCCCCGGGTGACGAGCGAACCGTGTACCGTGCCCGCTTCCTGATCGTCCCGCATAACCAGGTCTTCCAGCACCCCCACCTTGATGCGCCGCCACCAGGTGCTGGGGTCGCTGGGGTTGGGGTTACCCCGCAGGGCGTCCATGCTGCGCACCTCGAGGTGGCAGAAAATACAGTCGGCTTTGTTGGTCAGGAAGGGGTAGTCGAAGGGAAAGGGGGCCCGGGCCACGCGGAACACCTGCCGCAGCCGCCGGGTGGTTCCATCGGATAGGGTGCCGGTAGCGATTACAGTCAGCTCGATCAGGGCCTCACCCGAGGGCGTGGTGGTGTCGCGCCGGGAGACCTGCACTTCAAAACGGCTTCCATCCCCCAGACTTTGGGGCTGGCCAAACAAACTGGTCATCACACCGCCGTTGGTCAAGCCCATGCGATCCAGGGCCAAGCGGTAGCCGGTTACGCTGGAGGAGCTGGCTTCCGCCAGCACCTGGTGCCACAGCCGGGCCACGGCCCGCTCGAGGCCCGCCTCGGCAGCAAACTGGGCCTGCGAGGTGCGGAGGGCATCCTGGGCGTTGCGACGGTTGTTGAGCGAGGTGAGCGAAGCGACGCTAACCAGAATGATGACTATGAACATGAATACCAGCGTCGAGACCAGCGTAATTCCCTTGTTGCCCGGCATTGAGCGCCTCCAAACCCTGTAAGTCTATCTGCATGATTTGCAATTTATTCGTATCGTAACACCCCCAACTGGGGGTGTTGATTGCCCGAAAGTTTATGGCCTCATACCCACTTTAGCCAGATACCCCAGTTCCAGCGGCAAATGAGGTGGGGGTGGGTGGCCGGTGGTCGGTTGAGGTTTTCATACCAGATTCGGTTAGTTCGTCGCCGAACGGCGGCGAACTAACCCGACCGAAGGGAGTGCTCTAGGATTCAAAAAGATAGCCTCTGAAGATCTCTGGTTTGGGTGATTATCTTTTTGAATCCGGTATCAAACTCCTGTGCCCTGATCCCTATTCCCTACTTCATCGTTCCCATAGCAGGGATAGTATTCAGACGAAGCTGGTATCAAAAACCAAATTGCCCTTTGCGGACTGGGCATCTGGAGTATGCGTAGTCAACCGCAGCAAGGCATAGGCCCAGAGGCGCTCAAATACTCAGCAGCCCCAGGCTGCGGGCCCGCTCGAGGGCCTCCACACGGTTTCGAGCTTCCAGTTTTTCGTAGAGCCGTACCAGATGATCCTTGACGGTCTCGGGTGAGATGTGCAGATGGCGGGCGATTTCCTTGGTCGAAAGCCCCTGGGCCATCCACTGCAATACTTCCTGCTCGCGGGCGGTGAGTTTGGGGAGCTCCGGCGCCCGCAGGCGGGGCTCCTGCCCTTGGCTAAGCCGACGCAGTCGCTCGGCCAGGGCCTCGGGCGGCAGTTCTTTCGACCAGTAGGCATCGGCGCCCGCCAGGGCGGCCTGCTGGATCAGTACCGGCTCGTTGAAGGTGGTCAGGAGGGTAATCAGGCCCCGGTAGCGCTGCTCGCGCAGCATACGTGCGGCGGTAATCCCGTCCATGTGGGGCATCCGTACATCCAACACCGCCCCATCCGGCAGCAGTTGCATACACAGATTCAGGGCTTCCTGGCCGTCGCTGGCCTCTCCCACTACCTCGAAGCCCTCGCGCTCGAGGGCCGCCCGCAGGCCCACGCGGAACAGGGGGTGGTCGTCGGCGATTAGAAGTTTCATAACACCAACCATGTGCCGGCAATTTTACTGCGGCATTCACGAATATAGCTGCCCATCTAGGCAGCCACTGCTGTATCCAGGGTAAAGAATTCTTCACTCTGGATGGCTAGTTTTTTGCGAATAGTACTCGAGGGTACCAGCAGCGGACTTAACTACCTGGTGGAACCGCTCGAGGAATACCCCTAGCCAGGATTTCCGCCTGCCGGGAAGCCTGCAAACCGTTGGTATAGGCGATGGAGATTTGAATTCGCACCGACCCAATGAGCGCGTTGGGGCTGCTGGTATTGACCGTCACCGTGCTGGCTGGAATTAAGAGCGAACGGTCAATTTCGCTTTTAACCCCTGCAAATCCAAGTGAGCTCAGATCCGTTCCATCGTCGGTAACAGAATCGGCCACCACACCCCTAGACTTGAAGCTGGCGGCAGTCCAATTGTTGGCTACACTGACAGGGTTGGTGTTGGTGTTCCAGGTCAACCCGTGGGCCTGGTATTCAACCAGTACCAGGCCGCTGTTCCCAGGGGTACTGCCCAACTCGGCGGTGTATGGTGCGCGGGGCTCGAGGCGGTACAGGAAACCACAATACTGGTTGGCGGTGAGGGGGCAGTAAGCGCTGCCGGGGGGCAGCAGTACCGCCAGGGCGTCGTCTCCGGTGACCACCGTCGTCGTGGTAGAACCCGTCTGTACGGTCAAGGTGACGTTATTGGGGTAGATATACCCCGCCTGAGAGATCACATCGCTCAGGCGAAGCGCGGCCAGGCGCACATCTTCGTTGACCCGTCCAGCCAGCACCTGGCGGGTGGTGATGTCCTGGTTTTGAAATATCAAACGGCTGGCCAGGCTCAGGATCACGGCCAGCACTGCCATGGCCACCAGCAACTCCACCAACGTAATGCCCTTTGGGGTGGGATTCTTGGCACGTTTCATCTCCATAAAGAACTCCCCTAGCGAATCCCGCCGGTCTGTGGATTGCCGATGTCTGTCACCACCCGTGCGCGAACCTCGGAGCCCCGGCGCACCTCCACCACCAGCCGGCGAAGGGGGGGCTGGCCGGTGCCGGTAAAGGCCGTGCCGTCCGGGTTAATCACCTGGCTGGCATTGATGGTAGCGGTCATGTTGGCCTGCGAAAGTTTGTCCGCCAGCCCCGAAAGACCTGGCGGGGTTGCACCCGAGCTGTAGTTGGCCGGCACGCTCCAGTAGGCGCGGTAGCGCTCTACCACACCTTGTACGTACTCAGAGGCATAGGCGTTAATTCGGCTTTGGCGGCTGATCTGGAGGCTTGAACCAATACTGCTAGCCACAACGCCCAGCACAATGGTCAGTATTGCCAAAGCCACCAGCACCTCAACGAGAGTGAAACCTAAGGGGAAAAGTCTTAGCCTGGTCATGGCGTCACCACCTTTCCGGTGGGCAAGAGCACCACTTCGCGAGCGGGCCTCGAGCCAATCTGCAAGCCCAGGCGGTATTGCTGGGCGGGGAAACCCCGTCCAATGAACTGGATGGAGGGCCCGCTGGGAGCCAGCGAAACAATTTGCACGTTATTTGAAACGGTCAGGCTGCCCACAGGCCCTTCCGAGTTAGACCATTGAATTCGACTGGGGCTGCCCATAGTAACGGTCACGGTGTAGGCCCGGCTCTCGGTTAGGGCACGGTTGCCCACCGCGCGGAGCGCCTCGGCCACCTCCTGCCGGGCTTGATTGAGACGGCTGTTTTGGATGTACCCGCTCAGGTTGACTGCAACCAGCACAACCAGCACAGCCATTACCGCCATCACCACCACCATCTCCAACAAGGTAAACCCGCCATTTGGTGTACGGGCGCAGCCCGTCCCGATAGGGGATCGTCCATCTGGTGTACGGGCGCAGCCCGTCCCGATAGGGGATCGTCCATTCATGACCCACCTCGCACATAAGTCATCTGCAGCTTGAGCTGTTCGGGCAACTGTTCTACTTCAAACGGATAGAGCTCCCGCTTGCTGCCATCCTGAAAGTTTAGCACCCATCTTCCGTTTTGCTGGGAAATAAAGCTCACCATCTCAGGCCGGATTTCCTCCAAAGCCAGGCCACGCATCGGTTGTGCGGCGCCGGTTTGAGCCGGGGTGGCTTCTTGGATGGTTACCACAGCAGGGGCCTGAACCGGCCTCACAGCCTGGCTTCTGGGCCATAAGAGCCAGGAGACGAGGCCAACCACCAGGAGCGAAACAAATATGATCAGCCAACGAGACATAAATCTCACTGCACCCTTTCACCGGGGTCGGCGCTCAGCCGCCACGAAACCGTCTGGCCGGGGTTGCCTGCAACCAGGTTAAAGCCATACCCTCCGTTCCGCAGTCGGTGGTCGTAGTTGACCGTTAGGGCGCAGTCTTCGGTATCGGCTACATAGTAGGTTCCACTGGGGTTATTGCACTGCCGGTTAGGGTCGGAGGGGCTAGAGAGGAAATTGTAGCGGCTGGATAGCCACCAGCCCTTGTAACGCCCCTGGGCCAAAATACCCAGCTCCTTGGCAATCAGACCCCCGTTCATGGCCATGCCCAGCATGCTGGTTTTACCGGCAATGCGGTAGTTGCTGTAGAGGAAAGCGTCCACCCGGGTAACCTGGGTTTCATAGGGCAGCGGCTGATCCCGCATTACCCGTAGGGTTGTACCGTTTTGGACACTACCATCTAATCGGAAGTACCCCAGCAGGTTTCCCAAGTTATCACGCAAATCCTGCCCAGCATTGAAGCTAGGTATTGGGGAAGGGCAGCCATTGCTCCCCGCCGAAAGACCGGCCATGCGGCAGGCGATGGCCAGGGCGGCATTGGAGGGGATGCGAGCGGCCACCAACTGATCCCGGAGAGTATTGCGGTAGCTCACCTTGGCGGTGGTGGTGCTAGGGGGAGCGCCAAAGTACCAGCGCCAGGTGTTATGGCTCAGGTTGGCCGAGCCCAGCAAAAGATTCTTATAGACGCTGTCCGAGATCCACGGGTTGAAGTTGCCGCTCGAGTCCACCGAGCCCGGTCGGAAGCTGTAGGAATAAGCATCCTGGGCGGGGTTAGCCTGGTTCGCAGCACGGGTTATAACGCTGCTGGCGGGAATTTCGGTTCCTTCCACGTTGTAGTAGCGCCCCGATTTGTAGACCAGTTCGTCCCCGGTCTGGATATCGTAGTAGCGATTGCCTCCGTAAAAACCGAACTGAGCACGGTAGTAATCGGCGGATTGGCGCTGGTCGATGGGTAGCAGATTCCCGGCTGCATCGCGCTCGGTGTAATCTCCGACCACGGTGTTGCCCCGGGCCGCCA
>CALFDH010000155.1 GCA_937950405.1 uncultured Meiothermus sp. | reverse complement strand
TGGCCTCTCCACCAGCGGATTGGTAGGCTACCGGGTCTCGGCCTGGAAGGATGTGAACAACAACAATACCCAGGATGTGGGCGATCTGTTTGGGTGGTACAGGGTTAATGGCAACATTGCTACCGTGATGCCGAATGCTAGTGGCATCAATGTGGTGCTCGAGCCCGTCCTCTCCACCACCCTCACCCGCGAAAAGTGGCTCAGGCAGATGGGCTACCCGGCCCGCTAACGGTGATAGGGCTCCCCCCGCTTGAGGGTTTCGACCCGGTAAAGCTGCTCCAGGAGCACCATCAGCGCCAGCTCGTGCTGCAGGGTGAGTTTGGACAGGGACAGCAGCCAGTCGGCTTTGTCTCGCACGGCCTGGGTATGGCCTTCTGCGCCCCCAATCAGGAACGCCACTCCTTTTTCGGCCCCCATCTCCCAGGCCTCGAGCCGGGCCTTGAAGGCCAGGGTATCGGGCAACTGGCCTCGCTCGTCCAGCACCACCCGCTGGTAGCCCTCGGAGGCTTCCAGCAAACGCTGCCCTTCCTGAACCGGCGTGCCCTCCTTGAGGTAGAGGAGCTCGAGCTTCCCGTAGCGCTGCAAGCGCCTTGCATACTCCTCCACACCCACTTTGGCATAGTCCAGTTTGGGCTTCCCAATAACACAGACTCGCAGTTTCATAGGGCTATCCACCGAAACGATATATCCGGCGGGATTGAGTCTACTGGAGTTGTAGGGTCTGTGGATAACCTGACCCCAATCGGCCCCGGGAAAAACCGGCTATAATCTTGGGTACCAAGAGGTTGGTATGGGTAAGAGCCTGATGCCATCGGCCATTATCGGCTCCCCCAGAACCTCGAGCCCGGTATACCAAATCCCAAGCGCAGACCTCCCCCGCTGGAGGTCTTTTGGTTTGGCTGGGTGGTTATTCCCCGTGGCAGTCCTTACCCAGGGTGCCCCGGACAAAAAAGCCTTTACCCAAGGCTTGGCAGGTCGGGCCGGCTGGTCATCCCAGCAGGCCGGGAGGAAACATGGTTCAAGAGAAAATACGCTTCCAACCCTTTAGCCCAGAGCCCATCCGGCTGGTAGACGAACAGGGCCACTGGATCGCGCCCTTTGAGCACGGGCTGTCCCCCGAGCAGCTCCAGCGCTTCTACCGCGACATGCTGGCAGCGCGCATACTGGACGAAAAGCTGGTCATCCTAATTCGCACCGGCAAAACCAGCTTCATAGCCCCTCACGCGGGTCACGAAGGGGCTCAGGTCGCCATTGCCCATGCGCTGCAAAGAGGCCACGACTGGCTGTTTCCCTACTACCGCGACATGGGCCTGGTACTGGCGATGGAAGTACCCCTGGTGGAAGTTTTCGGCCAGACCCTGGGCAACGCCGCCGACCCCGCCAAAGGCCGCCAGATGCCCTCGCACCCCGGCAGCAAAAGTCTGAATATCTTTACGGTGTGTTCGGCCATCGCCTCGCATGTACCCCCTGCGGCGGGAGCGGCCATCAGCATGAAGCTGCGCGGCACCGGGCAGGTCGCGATCTGCACCTTTGGCGACGGGGCTACCAGCGAGGGTGACTGGCACGCAGGCATCAACTTTGCCGCCGTGCAGGGTGCCCCCGCCGTATTTGTGTGCGAAAACAACCGCTACGCCATCAGCGTGAACATCTCCAGGCAGACCGCCTCCGAGAACATTGCCGTTAAGGCTCATGCCTACGGTATTCCTGGCTATTATGTGGACGGGCTGGATGTAATGGCCAGCTACTTCGTGATGAAGGAAGCCATCGAGCGGGCCAGGGCCGGGCACGGGCCCAGCCTGGTCGAACTGGTGGTTCACCGCTTCGGAGCGCACTCTTCTGCCGATGACGACAGTCGATACCGTTCGCGCGAGGAGCTGGCCGCCGAGCGCCAGCAAGACCCCTTGCTGCGCTACCAGCGTTTCCTGGAGAAAGAAGGGCTCTGGGACGCCCAGTGGGCCAACGAACTACGCATCGAGCTTGCCAAAGAACAGGAAGCCGCCTTGCAAGAAGCCCTGCAAGCGGGCGAGCCCGACCCCCTGCAAATGTTCGACGATGTGTACGCTGCCCGCCCCTGGCATCTAGAAGAACAGCGCCGCCTGGTGATGGACGAATTGCAGTCCTGACCATGAAAGTTTCTGTCCTCTTTTTGACATCAGACGTGTGACTGTGACCTGTAGTGGAGGTTGTATGCCAACCATGACCCTGATCCAGGCTATCAACAGCGCCCTGGACGAAGAGATGGGCCGCGACGAGCGGGTGATGTTGCTGGGGGAGGATGTGGGCAAGCGCGGGGGGGTCTTCCTGGCTACCGAGGGCCTGCAACAGAAGTATGGCCCCGACCGGGTTATAGACTCGCCCCTTTCCGAAGCCGCTATTCTGGGGGCCGCCGTGGGCCTGGCTGCCCACGGAATGCGCCCCGTGGCCGAGATTCAGTTTGCTGACTACGTCTTCCCCGGCATTGACCAGCTTTTCTCCCAGGCGGCCAAGCTCCGCTACCGCTCTGGAGGACAGTTCACCGCCCCCATGGTGGTGCGAATGCCCACCGGCGGCGGCGTGAAGGGGGGGCACCACCACTCGCAAAGCCCCGAGGCCCACTTTGCCCATACCGCTGGCCTGAAGGTGGTGGTGGTTTCCACCCCCTACGACACCAAAGGGCTCCTGAAGGCGGCCATCCGCAACGACGACCCGGTGGTTTTCATGGAGCCCAAGCGGCTCTACCGCGCGGTCAAGGAGGAAGTGCCGTCCGATGACTACCTGATTCCCATCGGCAAGGCCGCCGTTCGACGCGAAGGCAGCGACATCACCCTGGTTTCGTATGGGGGGCCGATGGTCGAGACCCTGCGGGCCGCCGAGGAAATGGCCGCCGCCGGGGTAGACCCGGAGGTGATTGACCTGCGTACCGTGATGCCCTGGGACAAAGAGACGGTGCTGAACTCGGTGGCCAAAACCGGTCGCCTGCTGATGATCTCGGAGGCCCCGCGCATGGCCAGCGTGGCCTCCGAAGTGACCGCCACCGTTTCGGAGGAGTTGTTCGACCAGTTGCTGGCCCCACCCCTGCGGGTGACCGGCTTCGATACCCCTTATCCGCTGGCCCAGGACAAGCTCTACATGCCCACCGTGACACGCATCTTGAACGCTGCCAAGCGCTTACTCGACTACTAGGGAGGACGCATGCCCAAAGAAGTGGTGTTACCCGAACTCGCCGAATCTGTGGTGGAAGGTGAAATTCTTCGTTGGCTGGTGAACGAAGGCGACGCCTTGCAAAAAGACCAGCCTTTTGTAGAGGTCATGACCGATAAGGTGACGGTGGAACTCCCGAGTCCCCTGGCGGGGGTGCTCCTGCAAAAGCTGGTGAAGGAGGGCGACGTGGTGCCCGTCCATGCGCCCATCGCCCTGGTAGCCGAACCGGGAGAAGTGACTGCTCCCATCTCAGACCACAAGCCCGCCCCTGCGCCCAGCGTGCAGGCCCAGGAAGAGCGCTCCATCGTGGAGCCAGGCCAGGTCGTCGAGGACGATGGCGCCAACCTCTCCTTGTTCAAACCCGACAGCAAGCCGGAACAGGTGAAAAACCCCTTCAGCAAGGCAGCTCCGCTCCAGGCAGTAGAGAGCACTACCGTAGCCCAGCCCCGGCGGGTGATTGCGGTACCGGCGGCCCGCAAACTGGCCCGTGAGCTGGGCCTGGACATTGCCCAGGTTCCGGGCTCGGGGCCAGGGGGCCGGGTACGGGTAGAGGATGTACGGGCCTATGCAGAGGGTAAAGAGCAAAGGGCACAGGGCAAAGCGCCCGATTCGGGCCCTCGACCCTCGGCTCTAGGCGCTCTGCCCTCTCCCGTGCAGTACAAGCCCCCCAAGGGCTACGAAGACCTCGAGACCCGCGTACCCCTGCGCGGCATGAGGCGGGCCATTGCCCAGCAGATGGTGGCCTCGCACCTCTATACCGTGCGCACCCTCTCGGTGGACGAAGCCGACCTGACCGAGCTGGTGGCCCTGCGCGAGCGGCTCAAGCTGGAAGCCGAAGCCCAGGGGGTCAAGCTCAGCTACCTGCCGTTTATTTTCAAGGCCATCGCGGTGGCGCTCAAGAAGTTCCCTTCCCTGAACAGCTCGCTGGACGAGGCCCGGCAAGAGGTGGTGCTCAAGCACTACATCAACATCGGCATGGCGGTGGCCGCCGAGAACGGCTTGATTGTGCCGGTGGTTCGGGACGTAGACCGCAAGAGCCTGCTACAACTGGCCCGCGAGATTGCCGACCTGGCCGAAAAGGCCCGCGCCGGCAAGCTGGCCCCCGAAGAGGTAAGCGGCTCCACCTTCAGCGTGACCAACATCGGCTCGATTGGGGCCCTGTTCAGCTTCCCCATCATCAACGTGCCCGACGCGGCCATCCTGGGGGTGCACTCCATCCAGAAGCGCCCGGTGGTGAACGAACGTGACGAAATTGTGGTACGGCAGATGATGTACCTCTCACTCTCCTACGACCACCGGCTGGTAGACGGCGCCGAGGCCGCACGGTTCTGCAAGGAAGTAATCCGGCTCCTGGAAAAACCTGAGCGGCTCTTCCTGGAAGCGCTGTAGTTTTTCATATAGCAGATTTTGTTTTTCAAGTGAGCACTCACTAGAATGGGGTGTCTATGTCAACCATCTACGATGTAATTGTGATCGGAACCGGCCCCGGCGGCTACCACGCGGCCATTCGGGCGGCCCAACTGGGCAAGAAGGTGCTGGCGGTGGAAGCGGAGTACGTGGGCGGGGTCTGCCTGAACGTGGGCTGTATTCCTACCAAAGCCCTGTTGCACGCTGCCGAAGAGCTCGAGGGCATCCGCCACGGAGGCGAGTTTGGCCTCGAGGTGAAAGAAGCCAGGCTCGACACCAAAAAGCTGGGCGGCTGGCGCGACGGCATCGTCAAAAAGCTCACCGGCGGGGTTTCCCAGCTTCTAAAGGGCAACAAGGTAGACCTCAAAACCGGCTTTGCCCGGTTCGTGGACAAGAACACCATCGAGGTCGGGGGTGAACGCATCCAGGGCAAAACCTTTATCGTGGCCACCGGCTCCGAGCCCAACACCCTGCCGGGCTTCGAGGTAGACCAGAAGGACATTGTGGACTCTACCGGGGCCCTGCGGGTGGAGGAAAAGTTCCCCAAGCGGCTGCTCTGCATTGGCGGGGGTGCGATTGGCCTCGAGTTCGCCCAGGTCTATAAACGCCTGGGGGCCGAGGTCACAGTGATTGAGTTCATGGGCCAGATTCTGCCCGCCGCCGACCCCGAGACCGCTGGCCTGCTGGCCAAAATTTTGGGTAAGCAGGGTATTGCCATCCGCACCCAGACCAAGGGCGTGAAGGTGGAGAGGAAAAAAGACGGCCTCCACGTCACGCTGGAAGGCCTGAAGGCGGCCAAACAAGAAACCCTTGTGGTGGACAAGATTCTGGTAGCCACCGGGCGGCGGCCCCGGGGCAAGGGACTGGGCCTCGAGGGCATCGGGGTCAGGGTAGACGAGCGCGGCTACATCCCCACCAACGAGCGCATGGAAACCAACGTGCCTGGCATCTACGCCATCGGCGACGTGACCCGCCCCCCCCTGCTGGCCCACAAAGCCATGAAGGAGGGCCTGATTGCTGCTGAAAACGCGGCTGGGGGCAATGCAGCCATGGACTACCAGATCCCCAATGTGGTCTACACCAGCCCGGAGTGGGCCGCCGTCGGCATGACCGAGGAGGAGGCCGTCAGGGCCGGTTACAAGGTCAAGGTGGGCAAGTTCCCCCTCTCGGCCTCGGGCCGGGCCATGACCCTGGGGGCCACCGAGGGTCTGATCAAGCTCATCGGCGATGCCGAAACCGACCTGCTGCTGGGCGCCCATATGGTCGGGCCAAGCGCCTCCGATTTGATTGCCGAGATGGCGCTGGCGCTGGAAATGGGGGCCACCGTGACCGATGTGGGCCTGACCGTCCATGCCCACCCCACCCTTTCCGAGGGCATTATGGAGGCTGCCGAGCACCTGCACCGTCAGGCTATCCATATTGCTAATCGTTGAGATTGGCTTGTGGCACGTGGTTAGTGGCTCGTGGAAATTTGGAATAAGTTGCGACTTGTGAGGGCCCTTCGGGACTGGTATAACTAGCCACGATGCGGATTCGTGCGACCCTAAATGCACTGGCCCTCCGGCTCGATGGCAACGAAACCCCCGAGATGCTTCGCAAGGCCCTGGCAGAACTGCCCGATTTGCCCCTGGAGGTGGAAGTCGCTGGGGTTGTGAACCAGGGCACTCTGGAAGCCTTGCTCGAGCTGGGCCGTGAAAGGGGTCTACAGTTCAGGCCCCAACGGGGCGAAAAATACATCCCCTACACCGAGGTGATTGACCAGACCCTGCGTTCGGGTGCCCGGGTGGAGTCCCCCGGCACGGTGGTGGTTCTGGGCGATGTCAATGCGGGCGCCGAGATAATTGCGGCTGGGGACATCATCGTGGTGGGAAAGCTGCGCGGGCTGGCCCATGCTGGGGCCACCGGACAGGAAGAGGCCGCCATCTGGGCCATGCGCCTGGAAGCCAAGCAGATTCGGATTGCCCATCACGTGGCCCAGGCCCCCGACGGCGGCCCCAGCGAGCGAGGCCCCGAGCGAGCCCGGGTGGCCGAAGGCCGAATTGTGCTCGAGGCCTGGGGCAAGAGAGCCTAGCGGCTCTTAAAAACCAATGCCCTCGGCGGACTCGCCGTAGTTGTGCAAAATCTGGCCGATAATCCAGCCGGTTGCCGCCACATAAAGCCAGACCGGCACCGTCCAGCGGGCCCAGGCCTTATGGGTGGAAAAGCGCTGCTTGCGCGCATTGAAAATCAACCACAGCACCAGCGGCCCGTTGAGCGCGGCCAGAATGGTATGGCTTATCAAAAGCGCATAGTAAGCCCCCCGCCATTCCTCCGGCCCGGCAAAGCGGGTGGTGCCAAAAAGACCCCACTTGAGCAGGTAGAACACCAGAAAAAGCGCGGCCAGGCCGGTGGCTGTCAGCATCACTCGAGGATGCCAGACCCGATCCCCCCGCTTGATGAGAATGACCCCGATGATGACCGCCAGGCCCGACAAAGCGATGAGTAAGGCGGCGATATCGCCCAACAGTTGACTTAGGTTGATCATCTACTCTCCGATAGTGCGAGGGTATAACCCTCCGTAGCACAAAAGATAGCCTAAACTGGACAAAAGACATTTATCCTTGCACACGATTTGTGAACTCTTGGCTCAGTTTTTCCGCCAGGCGGCGCACCCGCTCCTCCCTCGAGCTTCGGGCGTAGCTGTAGCCCAGCATGAGAGCCCGCTCGGCCTCCTGACGTTTACCCAACTGACGCTGCATCTGGGCCAGTCGCAGATAAGCCAGGGCCATCATGCCATCGCGCTCTTTGGAGGGTCGAACCGCCTCCAATAAACCCACCGATTCTTTCAGCAAACCTACCGCCTGCTCCGGGGGTAGTTCGCGGGCATCCCGAATCAAAGAGGCGGCCTGGTCGAGCAAGCGTTGCACAGCCCAAGTATAGGGGGCTGCAAGCGCTCCGTACAGCGTAGTAAAGATGTCAAAGA
>CALFDH010000154.1 GCA_937950405.1 uncultured Meiothermus sp. | reverse complement strand
AGCAAGGCTTCCGCAAAGCCGGGTGCGAGTTCCTCGGGGGCCATGACCTGCACCAGTACCACGTGGCGCAGTTTTTGTAAAAGGCGCGACCAGTCCAGCTCGTCCAGACCGTCGGTCAGGAGCACCGTGACGCCTCTGGGCCGGGGGAAGTTGATCAGCACCGAAGGCCCCTCGGCCACCCCCTCAAGCCGCCCCCGGAAACGGCCACCACCCCACATAAAAGCCCCTTCCGACCTGGCACAGTCGGCCAGCACACGCAATACCCGCTCGGCATAAACCTGTTTGCCCAGCAGCTTCATGCTGGGCGAGCCATCCAGGAAAAAGGTGAAGCGGGCCGGTGCTTCGGCCTGGAAAATGCGGGTATAGAGCCGACCTGTGCGGGCATAGGCTCGCCAATCTATAAAGCGGGGCTCGTCGCCCTGGGCGTAGCCGCGCAGCTCGTAGAACTCCAGCCCCCGCCCCGGTATGGCCTGGGTGCGCTCCCCCGCAAAGGGCTGGGTGGGGCGGGTGCGGATGCGGTAGCGGGTCATGGCAAGCGCAGACTGCCACCACACAGTATGTCATTTACGGGATTTGAGCGGTGATACCGGCTTCAAATAGACAGTTCACATACCAAAGCTGTCCATCACCTGAGCATATATTCGGGGTTGAATGGGTTCTTTTGGTTGGGTTTGTGGGTCGTCGAATGGCGACGAACCAACCAAACCTGGCATAAAACCCTGGCCGTGACCGCTGCTCATGGGCTTGTCAGGAACCGGGTGGTTTTGTATACTTAATCCTTGGTGTCCCTTCTGGGGCGTGTTTACGACCTCAGGGGCAGCCAAAGACAGCGACGGGCTCAGCCTTAATAATGTCGCCGAGGCGCTAGTAGGGAAGCGTTTTTCGCATATAACCGTTGGGAAATCCCTAGTCCCAAAACCTAAGCAAGGGCTAGTTGTAGAGGCTCAATGGCCCAAATGCGGCCTGGTTCTACAGCGAATGCCCCAGCCAGGAGGAACTTTGCCTAGCAAGCGCAACATCGAAAACCTCGAGGCGCTCACCGCTACCCTCAAGGGCGCGGAAGGCTCGTTCTTCGTGGTGAACTACCAAGGGCTCGAGGCGGGCCCCACCGGGAAGCTCCGCAAGGCGGTGCGGGAAAAGGGCGGCGAGATTATCGTTGCCAAAAATACCCTGATCCGCAAAGCCATCAGCGACCTGGGGTTGCCGGCCATCGAGGGCTTGAGCGGCCCCTCGGCGGTGGTTGTTTTTCAAGACCCCGCTGCTGCCGCCAAGGCCCTTAAAGAGTTCGCCAAGTCGAACGATAAAGGCATTCCCACCCTCAAGTCGGGAGTGCTCTCGGGGCAGCCCCTTACGGGCTCACAGGTAGAGGCCCTGGCCGACCTTCCCAGCCAGAAGGAACTGCAAGCCGAACTGGTCGGCGTGCTGTCCGCCACGATGTCCAATTTCGTGGGGGTGCTGGGAGCGAAGGCGCAGGAATTCGTCGGCATCTTGGATGCCCAGGTTCAAAAACTGGAGGCCGCGTAGGCCCAACAGGAGGAAAAAATGGCTCTCGATATCGCTGCAATCAAAGCTCAACTTTCTGGCGCTACGGTGCTCGAACTCAAGCAACTCATTGACGAACTCAAGGAAGAGTGGGGCGTGACCGCTGCTGCTCCGGTGGCCGTGGCCATGCCGGGTGCGGCTGCGGCTGCTGCTCCCGCCGCCGAGGAGAAGACCGAGTTCGATGTGGTGCTGAAGGATGCGGGCGCCCAGAAGCTCAACGTTATTAAGGAACTCCGCGCCATTACCGGTCTGGGCCTGAAGGAAGCCAAAGACCTGGCCGAGCAAGGTGGTAACGTCAAGGAAGGCGTTTCTAAAGAGGAAGCCGAAAAGATCAAGAAGCAGCTCGAGGACGCGGGCGCCAAGGTCGAACTCAAGTAAGCTTGCATCCTTCAAACCCCCGGACTGAGGTCTGGGGGTTTTGTGTTGTACCACCCTTTGCTTGAATACTCTGCATGCTACCTGGGGTGGGAGATGGGGGTTAGGCGTAAGGGTTTGAATCGCACTATCTACTTCCACCAACCCCCATCGTGTGCATCCCTGAAAGCTGGTCGCACGCCTAAAGTTGGTATCGTTGCGCTCTACACCTGTTCGGAGCCATCCAGCTCCAAAAAGGCTTTGTCCTGTACAGTGCAGTGACCGCTTGATTTGGTGGCCACGTCTGTGAAGAGCGCTGTATAAAGGGGCCTATACCCACCAGCACGGTTTAGAGAGCTTCCTGGTCAGAGGTACAGTTTGCGGATGCGACAGATGCGAGATTCAGTGTCAAGCATCCAGGAAACACTCAGGCACTCGCCAGAGCCAGGAAGTCGAGGGCACGCCGGGTGGTTTGGTGAGAGTGTTCTACCAGGTTGGCAAGGCCGGGGCCGGCCAGGTAGCTGCCGGTGAGGAAAAGCCCAGGGGCGTGCAGCAACTCCCGCTCGAGGTCGGCTACCCGGCGGGCCTGGCCCTGGGTGAAGTGGGGCCTCGAGGAAGGCTGGCGGAAGACCCAGGCTGCCAGCGGGCGGGCCTTCGTTTGCAGGCATTTCGCAAGGTCTTGTTCAGCCAGGCGAGTAAGCTCGCTGTCGGCGGATCGGGCGGTTTCACCAGCAAACTGCACTCGAGCCAGCGCCAGCTCCGGGTTCGGGTGGGTTAGCTTGAGGGCGCTGCTGCTATAGCCCTCCCCTCGGGCAAAAAAGAACTCGCTGGGCCCCAAGGCCAGTTCGTTTTGACGGTAGAGCAGATAGACCTTGGCGCTGTGCTGGTGGGGAAAATGATTGAGGAGGGTGGTTATCTGGGGGGCCGAGGGGCGGAAAACCCTGGCCGCCTGCGGGGCCGGGAGGGCCATGATGACGGCCTCGGCCTCGAGCTGGCCGTCGGGCACATGCACCTGCCACCCCTTCGAATCGCGGGTGATGGCCCAGACAGGGTGATGAGGCAACAATCGGGCTTTTGGTAACAGGCGGGTGCTCAGGGCTTCGATAAGGCTCCCCATGCCCCCTGCCAGGTGCCACCGGCCCTCGGTGGCGAGCTTGCGGCTGCCAGCCAGCAAGCCGCCCTGGCGCTCGAGCCCAACCAGACGCGCAAAGGCGGTGGGGGCCGTTACTTCCTCGGCGGGGCCGCCCAGCGTGGCGCTCAGGTAAGGCTCCAGCACCTCCCAGACTTCGGGGCCCAGCCTGCGGCGGAAAAAGGCACCTAGGAGCTCGTCCTTGACCGAAGCCGGTGCTGCGAAGCGTTCGGTGCCAAGCCGCCACCTGACGCCCCGGCCAACGGGCATCTGGGCCATTTGATGCAACCCAAAACCCGAAGCCAGGTTCAAACCGGCGGGCAAAACCCAGTCCTGGCCGCCTCGTCGAACTACCCGCCGCAGGTTGGGTAGGGGTTGAGGCAGGAGGCCCAACTCGCCGCAGAGATTGAGCAGTGTTCCAGGGGTGTCGTCGAAAAACTCCTCGCCTAGCTCGAGCGAAATCGCGTCCAGTTTTGCAGTTCGGGTATGACCCCCGAAGTGGTGGGTGGCCTCGAGGAGGCTGACCTCGAGCCCGGCCTCCACGGCCCTGTAGGCTGCTACCACTCCCGCAAGACCCCCCCCAATCACGGCGATTTTGCTCATAGCCCGACCCTACAGCTTGCTCTGCCCAGGGTTTGGGAGCAATCGTTTATCCGATTGCAAACTTCAAAAGGCGGCATCCTTGTTTTAGTCGAAACTATTGAATCAACGCGCATACGCACTCCCGATTCTATCGCGCCCTGTAAAGCCCTGGTTGCCTGCCCGGGTCATCACTGTACTGTCCAGGACAAAGCTTTCCTGTAGCCGGACAGCCCAGAATATGCGAAGTGTGCTTCGACGTAATGACGTCAATCTGGAAGCAGGAAAGGTTTGTTCAACCCAGGTCGTGTTAGCATGACCCCACAAGCAGTTCTGGCACCAGTCGAAGCGCTGGGCTTTGGTTTGGTAGGGGCTGTCGTTGAGGTGTAAGAAATGAAACTCAAACAAATCCTGTTTCTAATGCTACTGGCTCTACCCCCTCTGGCGATGGCCCAAACCGACCCGGTGGTGGCCACGGTGGGCAAATCCGTCATTACCAAAAGCCAGTTTGACCTGCAATTCCGCTTGTTTGTGCGCGATGCCTTGCAGCAGCGCGGTCAGGCCTACAGCCCCGAGGCTGAGGAAGCCTTTGCTCAGTTCAGGCCGCAGTATCTGGAGCGAATGGCGCGGGATCAGGCGGTTATTCTGGCCGCGGAGAGCGCCGGTTTTGCGGCCAAAGAGGCCGCAATTGATGAAGCCATCGAGGAAGTAACGTCCCAGTTCGAAAATGAAGAGCAGCTCAATCAGGCCCTCGAGGAGGCCGGCATCCCCAGCCTCGAGGCCTATCGCAAGCTGGTATACGAGGCTTTGACCTACAATGCCTACCTGGAAAACCTGATCAAGCGCTTACAGACCAGTGAAGCCGCCTTGCGGATGCTGTACCTGGTCTCTAAACCCCAATTTGCGGTGCCGGTACGGTACTGCTCCTCGCACATTCTGGTCAACACCGCGCAGGATGCCAATCAGGTGATCGCTCGGCTGGGCAAAGGCGAAAAGTTTGCCGACCTGGCTCAGGAGCTCTCGCAAGACCCGGGCAGCAAGAATGAAGGGGGCGAACTGGGTTGCGAGCCCAAGGGCACCTTTGTAGCACCCTTTGAGCTGGCCATGACTGCCTTGAAGCCGGGCGAAACCTCCAAGACTCCGGTCAGAACAGAATTTGGCTTCCACGTAATCTTGCTTAGCAAGGTGGAAGCGGCGGGCTTCCAGTCCTTCGATCAGGTCAAGGGCGGACTGGATCAGGCCGTCAAAAATTCCGCTCTACAGAAAGTGCTGGACAATATCGTGAGCCGCACCCCTACCCGGTTGTTTCCCGAGAACCTGCAGTCTCGGTAACGGTCATTCCGTCCCGGTTTGCTTCGCTCCTGGGCGAAGATTCTGTCTACCCCTGGTGAACAGGCGCGCAGCCCTCTGTCCCGAAGGGGGTCGTCCCCACCTTCAGCCCAGCCGCAGCTCGGGCAAGCCCTGCACCAGATGCTCGTCGTGGGTGGCTACAATCACGGCTGTGCCAAGATCCTGGGCCAGGCTCAGCATCAGCCCCCATACTTTTTCGGCATTGCGCCGATCCAGGCTTCCGGTTGGCTCGTCGGCCAGCAAGAGCTTGGGGCGGTTGTAGAGGGCGCGGGCCACCGCGATGCGCTGCCGCTCGCCTCCTGAGAGGGCCTTAGGGAGTAAATGGGCCCGGTCTTGCAGCCCTACCCGATTCAGCAACTCCAGCCCCCAGGCCGGGTCTACCTTACCGGCCAGATACCCTGGAACCAGGATGTTTTCCAGCGCGGTGAGTTCGGCTTGCAGGTAGTGGTGCTGAAAGATCAGGCCGGTAAAGAGCAGGCGTCGCCGCGCCAGCACTTCTTCGCTCAGGCCACAGATGCTCTCTCCCTGCCATCGTACGTCGCCCGATTGTAGGGCCAACAAACCCGCCAGGAGGTGCAGCAAGGTGGTTTTACCGCTGCCCGACGGTCCCAGGATGACCCGTATCTCGCTATCATACATGGCAAAGCTAAGGTTCTGGAACAGCTCAATCTCGCCGTACCCAAAACCCAGATCTCGCACTTCCAGCACCAGGCTGTTATCTACTATTGGCAAACCGTAACGCCCCCTTGTAGAGTGTACTTGATGTTGGCTGACACGCAGGTGCTTGCAAAGACCCCGCTCTTTCAGGGGGTGCCTCCCCAGGCGCTCGAGGTCGCCCGCGAAGCCTTTGTAACCCGTAATTACCCGGCGGGCAAACAGATTTTCGAGGCGGGCGATATGGGGGCTGCCCTGTACATTGTCCAGAGCGGACAGGTGCGTATTTACCGAACCTACCTGGATGGGCGGGAGCGTATGTATGCTTACCTGGGCCCCGGTGAAGTGTTTGGTGAGATGAGCCTCCTGGACGATCAGCCCCGCAGCGCCTCCGCCGAGACCACCGTAGATTCGATACTGCTGGTCTTGTACCAGGATGCCTACTGGAGCCTGGTGCGAAAATGGCCGGAAATCCTGCATAACCTGGCCACCATCCTGGCCCGCCGCTTGCGTGAGGCCGACCTCGAGCTCGAGGTTCTCTCCTTTGAAGAAGCCCGGGGCCGGGTGGCCTACGCCCTGACCAAACTCCGCAAGCAACGGTATGGCGATGGGGTCAAGATGAAGCTTACCCACCAGGAACTGGCCCAGCTTTCCGGAACCAGCCGTGAGACCGTGACCCGTGTGCTGCACGCCCTGCGCGAAGAAGAACTGGTCAAGGTGGGTTCGGGTTTTGTGGAAATCCTTGATCCGGCGGGCTTGGAAGAAGTGCTATTTGGCTTGCGGTAGCTAATGTCCAGTGTCTCGGGGCTCAAGTCGCAGGCCGAAGGTTTGGGATTGCTGTTTGCCCTAGCGTGGGATAAGCACATGGCGTTTGAGTTTGGCTGTGCACCGTTGGCATGGGTACAAACTTCCTAGCAACCCCGAACCAGAGCGGTTTACAGAAAAAAAACCAAAGTCTACTGGGTCTAATGTCATTTGCAGAGCCAGTAGCGAAAACCGCCATAAACACATCGGCCTCTGCCAACTTGCTCTTATATTTCGATAAACAAACCTCCTGAGAACTCTTTACATTAATGCCGATTTATCCTTTATGATTCCCTTCGTCCTCATCTATGCCTCAGATAACCCCCGCGACTCTTGCTGCCGACTTCACCTGCCTGGTTGAACAGGTGGCGGCTCTTGCAGTGGGTTCGTGGGTGCGTGAGGCTGATCGTCTGGCGAATGCCGCCCCGAGGGAGATTTATGCGCTTGAGGGCTGATCTGGTTCCCCAGGACAACCTGAGCTACCAGGATGTGGTACTGGTGGTGGACGTAATCCGGGCCACTACTACCGCCACGGCTTTTTTAGAAGCGGGCGCTGATAGCTTGTACTTGACAGCGAGCCTGGAGAGCGCCAGGGCCTTTCGGGATGCGGATGTGGTTCTGGCGGGCGAGGAAGGGGGCCTCAAGCCTGCGGGCTTTGATTACGGCAACTCGCCCAGGGAGGCCAAGGACGCACCGGTGGGGGGCAAAGTGGTGGTGCTGAGTACGACCAATGGCACCCGTACCGCGCACCTGGCGGCCCGCAGCGCCAAGCATGTCTTGCTGGCCTCGCTCTACAATGCCCACGCCGCGGCTCGCCTGGCCCACCAGCTTGCCACCGAAGAAGTGGCGATTCTCTGCGCGGGTAAGGAGGGCCGGATTGGCCTGGACGACGTATATACAGCGGGGGTGCTGGCCGAGTTTTTGCAGATTATGGGATCGTATGAACTCGAGGATGGCGCGCTCACAGCCCTCACGACCCGTCGCGCCTATCCCGACCCGCTGGAACCGCTGCACCTGTCCGGTGCAGCTCAGGCTTTGAGGCAGGTGGGGCTGGAGGCCGATGTGCCCTTTTGCGCTCAGATTGCCGCTTCTCCAGCCGTAGGGGTGCTCGAGGGTCGGGTGGGGGATGCCTTGATTTTCAAGAGAGCGCAGCGTCCAACGAACGGCAGCCAGAGCCAGATCCCGACCGTTTGAACCAGGCAGGGGCAGTGGGCAATCCGCTCAGCACTGCCTGATGCCTTATCCCCCGAGATGATCCGATGCCTGCATCACAAGAGGGAACACCCGCCAAAAACACCACAGGCTTTGATATTTGTGAAGTCGGTAGCATCTTGAATCTGGTAAGAGAGTTGTGGCGGTAGGTAAATGCACCGCGTCTACCACCCTCCCGCCGTACAATAAACCGTTCATGTTTCTATGGATTTCCGATCACGAGCGACAAGAAACCCAGATGCGGGGCTACTATATCCCCCTTCTGATTCTAGGGGCAGTCGCTGCGCTGGTTGGGCGGCTCATGTCTAGTGGAGTGACCTGGGTAGACTTTGTGTTCTTGCCGGCAATGAGCGTGAGCCTTTCGCTGCTGGCGGTTTTGTTGAGCCTGCGGCGCGTCTCCATCACCACCGTCAAGTTATCCTTGCTGGGGATTATCTGCATTTACCAGTTGGTTTTGCTCTGTTGCAAGGTTTGCGATAATGGGGCCCGATGGGTCATAAACGCTCCCCAAGACGTTCTTGCCGGGCGGGTAAAGCAGCCCAGCCACGAACGAGCCTGCACCTGCGGGTTGCGCGAATCATCTACGCCCAGACC
>CALFDH010000153.1 GCA_937950405.1 uncultured Meiothermus sp. | reverse complement strand
GCTTGAAGGCTATTATCATTTGCCTGGGCACCGACGTTTCAACCCCTCACCCGGCGACAGCGGTTACCGCTAGAATTGTTTTTACTTGGCAAAAGGAGCACCAAACTAGCCGGCGCTGTCGCTACCCTCTCCCGCAAGGGGAGAGGGAAAGGGGAAAACGATAAAAGCCTGTCTGTTTGCGTCACTCACGTTTGGCCAGCGGGTAGGCATATCGCTTAAGTGCCTGCTTTTCTACGGCGACTCGCCAAACTGAACTACGTGGCAGCCTTCAGGGTCTGGCCGCTTCGTGAGGGTTCGCCCAGCAGGTTGAGGGGCTCCTGGGCCAGGGTTCGCAGGGCCTTGCGGCGGCGGCTCTTGAGCTCCTTGAGCTCGAGCCGCTCGAGCTTCAGCCGGTTTAGGGCGTAGTCCAGGTAGATGGCCTGGGCCTCCGGGGCGGCCCCGCCCAGCACCCGCCGACGGGCAATAAAGCGCTCGGGCTCGAGGGCTTGTAGCAGTGCAGGGTCGCCAAAACCCAGATGGCTTTGCAGGTCGTCCAGGCCCAGCTCGGCCACCGTGCGACCCTTGCTGCTCAGCTCGCGCAACATGCCCTGTACCCTCGGGTAGGCCTCGGCCAGCGAGAGGTGGTGCCCTGAGACCAGCACATCCACCAGCTCGGAGGCCAGCACGCTGCGGTCGCGCAGGCCCTGGGCCAGCACCTCCGGCACAAAGCGGCTTTCTTGTAGGGCCACCCGCAAGAGCGCCACCGCCCCCTCGGCGGCATAAAACAGGCTGTAGAGGGGCTCGAGCACCCCTGGCCCGTGGTCGTTCACGTCGCCAAAGGGGGTGCTGTAGTTGAGGTGGCCCAGGGTGGTGGGGCCGCCCATCAGCTCGGCCAGGAAGCCCCGCACGTGCTCAAGCACCACCGGATTCACCTTTTGCGGCATGATCGAAGACCCCTGGCTGATTTTTTCCGCTACCTGAAAGCCCCCCTGCTCGGCCCAGAACAAAAGGTCGGCTACCAGGCGGGATAGGCTCGCGCCCATCCCGGCCAGGGCAAAGGCAGTTTCCAGGGCCCAGTCCCCTGCTGCAATGGCATCATAGGTGTGCTCGAGGGTGCCCCCGAAGCCCAGCCACTGGGCCAGGGCCTTGCGGTCAACCGGATAGGGGCTGCCCGCTAGGGTTGAAGCACCCAGCGGGCACTTGTCGGTGGTCTGGAAGGCCGAGCGCAGGCGCTGGTAGTCGCGCGAGAGCAGGTTCTCCACGCCCGTCAGGTAGTGCCCCAGGGTGGTGGGCTGGGCGGGGCGGTGGTGGGTGTAGGCGGTGAGCAGGGTGGTGCGGTGGGTCTGGCCCAGGGCCAGCAGCTCCCGCCGCAGGTCGGACAGAGCGGTTAGAACCCGCAAGAGCCGCTCGCTGGCGAAGGCCCGAAACACCGTGAGGTCGAGGTCGTTGCGGGAGAGGCCGCGGCGCAAGGCCCCGGCGACTTCCAGGCCGTAACGCTCGCGCAGGTTGAAGTCGATGGTGAAAAAGATGTCCTCGAGCTGACCACTAAAGCCCGGTATGGGTTCTTTGCGCAATTCGCTGATAGCCCAGGCCGCCTCTTTGGCCTCGGCGATGTTGAGCTTGCCTAAAGCCAGCGCATAAGCCGTAAGGGCGTCGAAAAAGTAATCGCCCAGATGCTCCTTAGCGAAGCGGAAGTGCCTTTGTAAAACCCAACGGCGGTATAGGTTGTGCCAACGCACCTGACCTCCTACGACAGCACAGGCGAGCAGACCCGTTCTATAAAATATACTGCTAGTCCGGCAGAGACTTGGCCCAAATGCCAGGCTATTATCGTTTTACCCTTTCCTGCTCCCCCTGCGGGAGAGGGTGGAGACACTGCCAGCAAGTGTGGTACACGTTTTGCTGAATAAAGTAGATCTGGCGGCAGTCCGTTGTCGCCGGGTGAGGGGTTGCAACGACGGTGTTTATGCGAATGATAGGAGCCTGCCCAAATGCGTATTTCAAAAATTCAGCTCCGCCTTGGAGCTGGGTTCAAGCCAACCCCTGGGCCACCAGACCGCCCAGGGTGCTCGCCAATAGATTGGTCAAGTCGTTGCTCCACCCCCTACAGCGGTCTTCTAGCAGCCCCAGCAGCGTGTCGGCCAGCGCCCCGGCAATGCCGCCCAGCACCACCGCTCCTGCGGGCACGCCCAGCCCCCAGGCCCAGGGCGCAAATAGCCCCGCCCCCAGCAGCAACGCGAGGGTTCCAAGCCCGCTCACCGCTGCGTTGGTTCCGGTTTCCACCCGTCCTTTGATCGGGTGCCAGGCCCACCGGCCTCGGCTGCCTACCTCGGTAGCCAGCGTGTCGGCGGCGGCGGCGGCCAGCGCAGCCAAAAAAAAGACTGGCGACCCCAGCACCATGCCCAGGGCTGCCGGAAGCCCATTGGCCAGCACTTGAAAAGCCGTGCGGCCCGAGCGATCGCGGCTCTTGGGGCTGAGCCGAGCAGCAATGCTGCCCAGCGATACCAAAAAAATGACCGCCAGTGCAGCCGTTGGGCCCCCTGCCCACAGCGGCAGCCCGCCTACCAGTGCCGCAGCCCAGGCAGCATTTGGCTTGAGCCAACCCAGCCGTTCGGCAAGCAGGCCCACTGCAAAGGCAGTGAGCAGGGCTAGAAGCAGCTTCATAAGGAGGCTAGACCCCCAACCCTCGACACCTACAACACCTGCGACCAGTTCACGGTGCGCACGTTGGGCACACTCCTGAGGCGCTCGTCCAGGGCCTTTTGCTCGCCTTCGGTCAGGTCTACTCGGGTGCTGATGCGAAACAGCGAGGAGAGGGGAGAGGTAGGGTTCGAGTTCACGCCCATGGCGCTCTTCCCCATTGAGGCGATGGCGTCCATGATGTCGCGCAGCAGGCCGGCCCGGTCATCGGCCAGGACTTCAATCTCCATCACCCGGCCCAGCCCTTCCCAGTAGGCGGGCACCACCCGACCCGAATCCTGCTCCATCAGGCGGCGCATGTTGGGGCAACCCGCTTTGTGAATGGTGACCCCCCGCCCCCGGGTGATGTAGCCCAGAATGGCATCGCCTTTGGCAGGCTCACAGCAACTGGCCAGCTTGATGGGGACGTTCAGGTTGGACTCGAGGCGGATGCCCAGCCCGTTCTTGACCGGCTTGGTTTTGGGAGCGACCGCTTCTGTTTTTGGAACCAGGATGCGGGCAATTTGCTGGGGTGCCACCCGACCCCCCGCAATGGCTGCGTACAAATCCTCTGGCGAGGCGCTTTTGATGAGCTTGCGGCCCACCTCCTCGAGCTGACTTTCCAAAGGCTTGGGCAACCCCCGCCGCTTGAAGTATTTTTCCAGCATCCGCATGCCCTTTTCCAGGGTCTCGGCTCGTTCGAAGGCGCGGAAGAACATCCGCACTTTTTGCTTGGCCGAGCGGGTTTTGGCGTACTCCATCCAGTCTTTGGAGGGATGGGCGGTTTTGGCCGTGAGAATCTCGACAATCTCGCCGTTTTGCAGCTCGTAGCTGAGGGGTACGATGCGCCCGTTGACCTTGGCCCCCACCATGTGGTGCCCCACCTCGGTATGAATATGGTAGGCAAAATCTACTGGCGTGGAGCCTCTGGGCAGGTTGATGATCTTGCCCCGGGGGGTAAAGACAAACACCCGCCCGCCCAGCAGTTCTTTGGTGATGGCTTCGACAAAATCCCGCGAGCTGCTGTATTCCTGTTGCCAGTCCTGAATGCTTTTGAGCCAGCCTACCCGCCGCTTGAGGTCTTCGGGGTCGGTCACGCCTTCCTTGTAGAGCCAGTGGGCGGCGATCCCAAACTCGGCTACCTGGTGCATCTCCTTGGTGCGAATCTGGACCTCCAGCGGCAGGCCGTTCACCGCAATGACGGTGGTGTGCAGCGATTGGTAGCCGTTGGGTTTGGGCACCGCAATGTAGTCCTTGACCCGGCCCGGGATGGGCTGCCAGAGGGCATGCACCAGCCCCAGCACGTGGTAACAGACCTGCTTCTCGCGCAGGGCGTTCTCTTCGGGGTCCGGGCTCTGGCGGGGGTCCAGAATCACCCGCAGGGCCAGCAGGTCGTAGATTTGCTCGATGGCCTTGCCTTCGCGTTCCATCTTCTTCCAGATGGAAAAAAGGTGTTTGGTGCGGCCCGTGACCTCGATTTTCTTGATGGACTGCTTGAGGATGAAGTCGCGCGCCAGGGCTTGCTCGAGCTTCTCCTTGGCGGCCTGTACGGCGGCTTCACGTTCGGCCCGGTGGCTTTTGAGGCGGGCCTCGAGGGCCTGGTAGTCTTCAGGGTCGAGGTAGCGGAAGGAGAGATCCTCGAGCTCGAGCTTGACCTGCCCAATTCCCAGCCGGTGGGCCAGCGGGGCATAAATTTCCAGGGTTTCGCGGGCAATGCGCTGTTGTTTGTGGGGGGGCATGAACTCCAGGGTACGCAGGTTGTGCAGTCGGTCGGCCAGTTTGACGATGATAATCCGCACGTCCTCGGCCATGGCGATGAACATCTGGCGCAGGTCTTCGGCGTGCTTTTCCTCGGCGGGCTTGTCTTCCTGGGCAGCATGGGCCAGCTTGTAGAGCTTGGAGACCTTGGTCTCGCCCTCCACAATTTTGCGTACCGCCGGCCCAAAGCGCTCCTCGATTTCTTCCGGCCGTACCTCGGTATCCTCGATGGTGTCGTGCAATAGCCCGGCCATGAGGGTTTCGGCGTCCAGGCCCAGCTCGGCCAGAATTTGCGTGACCGCGACCGGGTGAATGATGTAGGGCTCCCCACTCTTGCGCTTCTGGCCTTCGTGGGCCCTGTAAGCGAACTCGAGGGCGGCCCGTACCTGTGACCTGGCATGAGCCGTCAGATAGTGCAGATGAGGTTCTAAACCATGCCACAGGGTCTCCACCGCCGAATGCTCTGTGGGCGATAGGGGGGCCACCACGGGTTCATGGGAATGTTTGGTCATAGCGGTTGGGGGCTTTGCTTTCGGTCAGCCCCAGAAGACACTTTCCTTAGTCTAGCACCTTGCTCGAGTCTAACCAATGCCGGAATTGTAAATTCCAGAGCAATTCCATAAACAGGCCCTCTTGATACAATGCGACCATCTTCAAAGGAGTGCCATGCAGGTGAGCCCGCAGGCTACGCATCTCAACTATCAATCATTAAGGTCTTTTCAAGCCCTATTTGCCACCCTCGAGGCCCCCATCTCTGTACAAGGGTTCTACAGGGCCGAGTTCGTTGGCCCAGCCTGGCTGCGCTGGATCGCCCCCAAAGGGCTGTGGTTGCTGGGGTTGGGGGGCTGGTGTGGCAAGGATTTCGCCGCCGATGGCACGGGTATCAACCTTTTGCGGCGTGGCGATACTATTATTCGGCGCTTTCCTATCCAGGTAGCCCAGGTGGTTTCGCGGATGGATGGTCGGCCCTGCCAGGCGGTGACCTATCCTGGGGTCAATCCCTGGCCGTGGCCGCAGGTGACAGACGAGCTGCGCCAGCTCGATGAGCGAACCCTGCTGGGTCTGACCTTCTTCATAATAGGCCCACTGGCCCGGCTTCCCCTGCCCTTTTTGCTGCATAAAGAGCCATGAACTACCACTACGACGTACTGGTAGTCGGGAGCGGGTTTGGCGGTAGTGTGGCGGCCCTGCGCCTGAGTGAAAAGGGCTACCGGGTGGGCGTACTGGAGCAGGGGCGGCGGGTGAGCGATGCAGACCTGGCTCGAGCCAACCGCTCGGTGAGGGATCTGTTCTGGCTTCCGGCGCTGGGCCTCAGAGGCTTTTTTGTCCAGCACTTTTTTCGCCATGTCACCATCATCGGGGGGGTCGGGGTGGGGGGTGGCAGCCTGGTTTACGCGGCGGTGCTGCTCGAGCCGCCCCGCTCCTTTTACCAGGACCCCGCCTGGAGCCATCTGGGCATTGATTGGAAAAGCGAGCTGAAGCCCCACTACGCCACCGCTGCGCGGATGCTGGGCCGCGCCATGTACAGCCAGATGCACGAGCAAGACCGCTATTTGCAGCAAACCGCCCAGCTCATGGGGGCAGCCTCAACATTCGGGGGTGTTCCACTGGGCATTTACCAGGGGGAGCCGGGCGTTACGGCACCCGACCCCTATTTCGGAGGAGATGGCCCCAAGCGTACCGGCTGTATCCGCTGTGGGGCTTGTCTGGCGGGCTGCCCCCACAACGCCAAAAATAGCCTGGACAAAAACTACCTTTACCTGGCCGAGAAACTCGGAGCGCACATCCTGCCAGAGCGCAAGGTGACCCGCATCCAGTCCTTGTTGGAGGGAGGCTATGAACTCCACACCCATAACCCCCTCACTCGCCAGAAATATCCCCCCCTGCGGGCTCAAAAGGTGGTGCTGGCGGCGGGCGTTCTCGGTACGCTACAGCTTTTGTTTGCCAACCGCGACCAGTACCGCACCCTGCCCAACATTTCGCCCATGCTGGGTAAGGTGGTGCGTACCAACAGCGAGGCCATCACGGCAGTCCTGTCGCCCAAGGACAGCCCCGACCTGAGCCACGGCCCCGCCATTTCCTCGCATTTTTACCCCAATCCCCATACCCATATCACGCAGAACCGTATTCCGCCGAGCTACTGGTATCTGAAGCTGTTCAATGGGCCGCTGGTAGATGGCCCAAGCCCGGCAATACGGGCTTTGTACGCACTGCGCGAGTTCCTGTTCCGTCCACATCGCTCGATGGCCTCGTTGTCGGTGCGGGATTGGCATAAGCGGGTGACCATCCTGGCCACCATGCAGCAGCTCGACAACCAGCTTGGCTTTCGCTACGGACGGAGCTTGTTTTCGCTTTTTCAAAAAGGTTTGCAGTCGATGGCCATCCGGGGTAAAACCGCTCCCACCTACATCGCCGAGGCCAATCAGGCCACCCGTGCTTTTGCCCGGGCAACGGGTGGTATCCCCCACAACTCCTTTCTGGAAAGCCTGCTGGGCATGTCGGTGACGGCGCATATTCTGGGAGGATGCCCGATGGGTCGGGATGCTACCCAGGGGGTGATCGACGTCCATCACGAGGTGTTCGGTTACCCAGGGCTGTATGTGGTAGACGGCTCGGCCATTCCGGCCAATGTGGGGGTCAACCCTAGTCTGACCATCACGGCGCTGGCCGAGCGGGCCATGGGCTTAATTCCGGCCAAAGAGGTGTTTCCTGGGTGAGGGCAGCCCCGCCTCAGAGACCTGCTGCGGGCTGGTAGACTAACCCCATGCTACGCCTGGACCTTAACAACTTATTTTCCGAACGCATCGGCCCCGAGGGGATTGACTGGCCTGCGATGCTGGCTGCCCATGCGCGGAGCCTGGAAGCGGCGCGTGATGCGCTGTGGGAACGCAAATCCAACCCCGCGGCCTTTCTGGGCTGGATTGACGTGCCCGAAGATACCGAAACCCTGCGCCGGGTGCTGCGTTACCGCCAGGCCAACGGCTGGGTCGAAGACCTGGTGGTGCTGGGTATTGGGGGCTCGGCGTTAGGGGCGCAGGCGGTAAGTGCCGCCCTGGGGAATGGCCCGGTGCGGCTGCATTTTGTGGACAATGTGGAGCCCGAGCCCATTATTGGGCTGCTCCGCAGCCTTGACCCCCACAAAACCCTGGTCAATGTGATTTCCAAGTCGGGTTCCACCGCCGAGACCATGGCGGCCTTTCTGGTGTTCAGGCAGTGGCTCGAGCTGGCCGTGACCGACTGGAAAAAACACGTGGTGGTCACCACCGACCCTGCCAAGGGCATTCTGCGCCCCTATGCCCAGGCCGAGGGCCTTACGGCTTTCGAGGTGCCTCCTTCAGTGGGCGGGCGCTTCAGCGTGACCTGTCCGGTAGGCACCCTGCCGCTGGCCTTTGCCGAGGTAGACCTGGACAGTCTGCTGGCCGGGGCGCGCAAGTCCAATGAGCAGGCTCGAGGGGCCCTGGAACACAACCTCCCGGCCCTGACCGCCCTGGTCAACCATCTATTTAGCCAGATGGGTAAGAACATCGTGGTCTTCATGCCCTACTCGACCCGCCTGCGCTACCTGCCCGACTGGTTTGTGCAACTGCACGACGAATCGCTGGGCAAGATGCGAGACCGGCAGGGGAACGAAGTCCGCACCGGCACCACCGCTGTGCGGGCCATTGGCACCACCGACCAGCACGCCCAGGTGCAGCTTTTCCGCGAGGGCCCCCACGACAAGCTCACCACCTTTGTGCGGCTCCTGGCCCCCAGCGAAAATCTGGAAATCCCGGCGGTGAAGGGCCTCGAGGGGCTCGAGTACCTCTTCGGCAAGAGCTTCTTCGAGCTCCTGGATGCCGAGGCCAAGGCCACCGCCCATGCCCTGGCCAAAGCCGGACAGCCCAACTACACCCTCACGTTGGAAAAACTCGATGCCTACCACCTGGGTTGGCTGCTACAACACCTGATGTGGCAAACCGCCTTCCTGGGCGAGCTCTGGAACATTAACGCCTTCGACCAGCCGGGGGTGGAACTGGGCAAGGAGTACACCTACGCCCTGATGGGCCGTAAGGGCTGGGAGGCCCTGGCCCAAGAACTGAAAGCCGAGGGTGTGGAGTAATTGAGCTTTGTTGTGGGAATCGCACTCCTGCGAACCCGCCTCTTTATCGTTTGGCAAATATTTTTGCCTTAGGATTGCCATTTTTAGCAAGCCAAGGCATCTGGTACGCTGTAACTACCCCTTTTAGCCCAGGCGCGTATCAGATGCCTTGTTGACTAAGCCTTCTCGGAATGAAGGAGCATTTTTTGAAGCGATGGGAACAAGTCTCTTGATGAGTAACTGTCAGCGCTGTGTCTATCGCTCGAGCAGTTCACGCAGGGCT
>CALFDH010000152.1 GCA_937950405.1 uncultured Meiothermus sp. | reverse complement strand
CTGCTGCTGCGCTCCCTTCGCCTGGCCCGTTATGCTGCCGAAAACCTGGGACACTTTGGCCTGGCTGCCGAGCATTACCTGCACTTTACCAGCCCCATCCGCCGCTACCCCGACCTGGTGGTGCACCGGGTGCTGCGGGCGCTTCTGCGCCGCAAAGCGGGGCCGACCCAGCGAGAAGACTGGGCCAAGCGTTTCCCCAAAATTGCCGAGCACACCTCCGAGCGGGAGCGGGCCGCCGAAAATGCCGAGCGCGAGCTAACCAAGTACTACCAGTGCCTGTGGGCCCAGCGCCACCAGGGCGAGACCCACCGGGGCACGGTTTCGGGCGTGACCGGCTTTGGGGTGTTTGTGAGCCTCAGCAACGGGGTTGAAGGCATGATCCGACTGGGTGCCCTCGAGGACGACCACTACCACTACCACGAAGACCTGCTGGCCCTCGAGGGTCTGCGAACAAAGCGCCGAATTCGCATTGGAGACGAGATGGAAGTGAAAATAGCGGGGGCCAATCCCTCGGCCCGCCAGATAGACTTTGTGCCCACCGAGAAGTTTTATCAGGATAAGACCCAGGCTAACCCGGAGCAAAGCGCCAGGAAAAACCGAAAAAAGAAGTCAGCCAAGCGCTCCAGGCCAGCCTCAGCGCTGCAACCTGAGCCTGCTCTGCCCGCCCAGCGCTCGCGCAAGGTGGTAGCCACCGAGCCCAAAAGCCCGGCCCCGCACGCCAGGGCTCGCTCGAGGCTGGTGGTGGGGCCCCCTGACGAACGCCGGGGGTTCAGCAAGCCGGTCAAGGTCAAAGCGCAGAAGATTTACTTTGGCGCCTGGGGCGGGGAAAGCAACGCGCCCGCCCAGGAGAAACCAAAAGCCCAGAAAAAGCATCGCAAACGGCGGTGAGCGCCACTACTGCGGCTCGGCAGCCACCAGCACCCAGTAGTTGCCCGCCTTTACCATGCCCATCTCGCGCAGGTTTGGGGCCATCAGGGTGTTGCAGTGGCCCTGGGTGCTGGACAGCCAGGCATTTACCGCGTCCGCTGCGGTGTCGTAATCCTGGGCCAGGTTCTCGCGGATTTCCCTGTAGCGGTAGCCGTTCTGCTGGCTGCGGGTGGCCACTGCAACGATGGAGCTCGAGCCCTCATAGTGGCTAAACTCTTCGGTTTGCTGGATGTGTTCGGCCCGCTGGCGGGCGACCTCCCCCAGCAGACCGTTCCAGGAGAGGGCCGGGGCGGCAGCATACGACTGGGTGTTGCTGCCACTGATGCAGGTGCGGGCGACGGCTCGAGCCTGATTGACCGCGCTCAGCGCAGTCTGAAAATCGGGGGGGGTGTACTCGACCCTGGGGCTGCTGGTGCAGGCTGCCAGGAGGGTCAGGATGAGGGTCAGAAGCAAGCGCATGACCTCAGTCTGCCAACGGATTTCAGCCTGGGAGGTGAAGAAATCACCGGGCGGCGTTACATGAAGGGGGAGGGTATGCTAGGGCCTGATGCGCTTGATTGGCCTGACCGGAAGCATTGGTAGCGGCAAGAGCACGGTGGCGCAGCGCCTGCGGGAGCTGGGCGTGCCAGTACTGGATGCCGACGAGTACGCCAGGGAAGGAGCCGTAGCGCTCAAGGCGGAAATTTGCCAGGCATTTCCTGAGGCCTGCCGGGAAGGGGAAATAGACCGGGCGGCCCTGGGAAGGCGGGTGTTTGCCGACCTCGAGGCCCGCCGGCGGCTCGAGGCCCTCCTGCACCCCTACGTGCGCCGCCGGATGCGCGAGGAGACCGAGAAAGCCCTCTCGGCGGGTCAGAAATTGGTAGTGCACGACATCCCGCTGTTGTTCGAGACGGGGCGTGAAGCAGACTTTGCGGGGGTGCTGGTGGTGGCAGCCCCGACCGAACTGCGCAAGGCTCGGGTCATGGCCCGTAGCGGCTTGAGCGAGGCCGAGTTCACCGCTCGCGACCAGAGCCAGATGCCTCAAGAAGACAAGGTGCACCGGGCCACCTGGGTGATCTGGAACGATGCCGACCTAGAGACCCTGCGAGAGCGGGTAGATGCCTGGTACCGGGAGGTGGCCCGATGAAGCTGGTGCACGACTGGCTGGGCCCCCTCGAGCTGCCCGATGAAGCCCGGCGCATTGTGTCGCTGGCGCCCAACGTTACCGAGACGCTGTTTGCCCTGGGCTTGGGGGCGCGGGTGGTGGGGCGCAGTGCTTTCTGCTACCGCCCGGCTGGCACGCTGGCGAGGCCGGTGGTCTCGAGCTACACCCGCCTGCGCTGGGAGCTCTTGGACAGCCTGAAGCCCGACCTGGTGCTCATCAGCACCGGGGTGCAGCGCGACCTGCTCCAGGAGCTTCACCGCCTTGGCTACCCCGTCTTTCCGGTGCCCCTGCCCCATAGCCCCTACGGCATCCTGGAGAACATTGTGCTGCTGGGGGCATTGCTGGGAGTAACCGAGCAGGCCACCCAACTGACGGCTCAACTTTCGCGGCGCTACGGGGCGCTCTACCAGGCCCTGCCGCCCTACCGGGTGTACCTCGAGTTCGACCTGGGCGGCCCCATCACGGTGGGACGGGGCAGCTATGTGGGGGAAGCCTTGCGGCACCTGGGTTTGCAGAATATCTTTGCAATGCACCCCCAGGGCTACTTTGCGCCCGACCTCGCTGAGGTGACCGAGCGTGAACCGGAGCTGGTAATCTACGAGCCCAAGCCCCACCGCTCCCATCGCCACGAGAAAGCCCGGCGCCTTATGCTCGAGCGAAACTGGTCTTATCCGCTGGTGGTTACCGGCGGGGACGAACTGGCCCACTACGGCCCTGGTTTTTTTGACTACCTGGAGGCGCTGGTAGGGCCGATACGTACGTCTATGGCCGATAGTCGATAGTCTGTCGTCGAAAACGAGGGGTGCGCCAGTAAACTAGCCCTGTGCTGCATCGGATTCCTCGTCGGCGAACGCCTCCTCGGAATGACAGGTGGTATTGTCGCTAGATTCGATGACCCTTGTGCCGCTATCGCAGTCGTTCCGAGTAATACCGAATCTGCTCAGAAGTGACCCAAAAGCGATATACAAGTCCCTCGGCGCGCCCCCTGGCGCGGCAAGTGAAGGGCGCGTTTAGCGCCGCTCACGCGCAGAGTTGGTATAAGAAGACGGAATCCGGCCCAATCCAGTATCCTTTAGCGGATGAACCTCCAGATCCTGCAAAACGAGCGGTTACGCCTTACGGTAGCCCCCGAGCTGGGGGCCAGTGTGGTGGGCCTCGAGCTTTTCCAGCAAGGCTTCTGGCTGCCCGTCCTGCGCCCGACCTCGCCGGCGGCGCTGGCGCAGCGAAGCTCACCCGATACCTCGAGTTATCTGCTGGCGCCCTACTCCAACCGCATCCGGGAGGGGCGTTTTCGGTTTGCCGGCAAAACCTATCAGCTGCGCCCCAACTGGTCGGACGGCCAGCAGACTATTCATGGCGAAGTTCATGGGCGGCCCTGGACGGCCCAGCGTTTTGACGAGCATATTTTGCAATGCACTTTTGATGCTAGAGCCTTCCCAGATATCAATTTTCCATTTCCCTTCGCCGCGAATGTGCAGTTTCGTCTGGAGCAGGATGGCCTCGAGGTCTATACCGCGCTGCAAAACGTCGGCACTGAGCCCATGCCGGCGGGCTTGGGGCATCACCCCTACTTCGTGCGCTACCTGGGAAATTCATCCGAAGCGTTGCTCAAGTTCAGGGCTACGGGGGTCTACCAGACCGATGTAAGCTGCATTCCTACCCGGCCTGCCGAAGCCATCCCTTCCCGCTTCGACTTCTCGATGCCCAGAAAGCTGGGGGATACCTTGCTCGACCATGTGTTCACCGGATGGGAAGGGGTGCTACACCTGGAGTGGCCGGGTTCGGGCTGGCGGATGGCGCTTCAAGCCGACCCCATCTATTCGCATCTGGTGGTCTTCACTGCGCCGGACGGGAGCGTGGCCTTGGAGCCCGTCACCCATGCCACCGATGGCTTTAACCTGCTGGCCCAGGGCTGGCCGGATACCGGGGTGCGGGTGCTGGAACCGGGCGAGCAGATGGAGGGAAGCATACGGCTGAGTTTTCAGCAGTGGTAGTTGCCATCCATGCATTAGACTTTATGAGGTATGCACGTCTTTCGTCTGCGCGGCGACTTCCAAACCGTGGACATCTATTCGGCGGCCTTGTTTGAGCTGGGGGCTCGCGGCCTCGAGGAAAAACCCGGTGAGGTCTGGGCCTACTTCCCCGAGCGGCTCGAGCTGCCCTTTCCGGGGGAGTGGGCCGAGTTACCCGACACCGACTGGCTGGAAGCCTACAAACGCGACCTCAAGCCGGTGGTGGCCGGGCCTTTTGTGGTGCTGGCCCCGTGGCACGAGTGGAGCGGCGAGGAAAAGCGCATCCTCCTCGAGCCCGGCATGGCCTTTGGCACCGGCCATCACGAGACCACCCGCATGGCCCTGGAAGCCCTGGCTCATCGTGTGGAGCCGGGTATGCGCGTCCTCGACCTTGGCACCGGCTCGGGCATCCTAGCCATTGGGGCCGCCCTGCTGGGGGCCGAGGTGGTGGGTGTGGACATAGACCCGGCGGTAATTCCCCAGGCCAACGAAAACGCCCGCTTGAATCAGGTTAATCCCACATTTCAACTGGGTAGCCTGGAGGATGCGGAAGGGCCATTTGACCTGGTCGTGGCCAACCTCTATGCTGAGCTACACGCCTATTTTGCGGGGCAGTACCGGACCAAGTTTGGTATGTGTGGAACCCTCATACTCACGGGCATTCTGCTCGAGCGAGAGCCGATTGTGCGGCAGGCGCTGGAAGCCAGTGCCTTTGAACTGCTCCAGCGTCGCCAGGAGGGTGAGTGGATCTGCCTGACCTATGCGGCGGTATAGGCATGATGGAGCGCCGATTCGCATGCCTTGCGCAGATCTCAACACCTGATTACGAATGTACCTGTAATTAAGGCTCAACCCTCTGGAGTCCCATACCCCGCAACCCTATGCGCCCCCACCGTGCCTTTGTCCAGGAATTGCTGCCCGAGATCGAACTGGCGGGTCGTGAAGCCCACCACTTAGTCGAAGTGCTCCGGGCCAAAGCGGGCGATACCCTTACGGTTTTTGATGGCCGGGGCTTGGAGGGTCGTGCAACTGTGGTGCAGGCTGCCCAGGGATGGGTGTGTTTGCGCCTGGAGGAAACCTGGACAGCCCGCAAGGAGACCCCTCAGCCCATCATGCTGTATGTTGCACTGCTCAAAGGCGACCATCTGGCCGAGGTGGTGCGGGCCGCTACCGAACTAGGCGCCAGCCAGATTGTGCCTATCCTGACCCAGCACAGTGTGGTGCGGGAACTGGGCGAAAATAAACTGCTGCGCCTGCGCCGCATCGCCCTCGAGGCTGCCAAGCAGTGTGAGCGCAGTGTCGTGCCCGAAGTCACGCCCGTGCAATCCCTCAAAAACATTCCTACAGTTGAGCAGGGCTTTGTGGCCCACCCGAGAGTCTCGCAGCGGCTCAGGGATGCCTACGATCCCCAAAAGCCCACGGCCCTCCTCACCGGCCCCGAGGGGGGCCTGAGTGAGGCTGAAATTAAGCTGCTCGAACAGCGCGGCTTCACCCCCATCACATTGGGGCCCCGTATTCTGCGGGCAGAGACCGCGCCCGTTGCTCTTTTGAGCCTGGTCACGGCGGGGGAAGGAATATGAGCTACCTGCGTTGGCTCTTGCTGGCGGGCTGGCTGCTGCTGCCCGGCTGCCGCTATACCTTCCTACCGCTAGACCCTGGCCGGGCTACGCTACCGGATCGCACCAGCCTGAGCGGGACCCTGGAAACCACCGAACGCGGTGCGGTCGCCAGGCTGACCGTCCGGCGCATCGCCGAGCCCGGCTACCTCGAGCTGCGCTGGTACAAGGGCAACCAGCTCTTCCAGGAGCGTTCCATCTGGGTTGAACAGCCCGGCACTTTCGAGGCTCGCTTTGAACGCCTGGACGATGGCTACTATCGGCTGATGGTGCTGGTGCAGAATAGCCCCGTGTTGCAGCTCGAGGTCGGCACCCCCTTGCTTCCACCGCAGCCCGCGCTGCCTGATTCTTGAACTATGGGGAACAGGGGAGGGTTGTTCCCCGGGCCTAGCCCAGGCCAATCCACAGGAGCACCAGCGGAATTGTCAGGAAAGACAGAACCGAGGAAGCCACCACTGCCCTGGCCGCCCGAATGCCGTCTCCCCCAAACTCCCCCGCCATCAGAAAAGCATTCACCGCAATGGGCATTGCGCTTTGCAGCACCAGCACCTGAATGTCCAGGCGTTCCAGCCCCAGCGCCCACCCGGCCAGCCCAGCCAGCAGGGGGGCTGCCAGCAGCCGCAAGCTGCTGGCCTGAAGCTCAAACCGGCCCCACTCGGGTCTGGATTTGGCAATCTGGATGCCCAGCGTGAGCAGCATCACCGGAATGCAGGCCTGGCCCAGAAGGTGTACCCCTTCGTCGAGCCCCAGGGGCAGCGGGATGCCCAACCCGCGCACCAGCAAGCCACCGGCCAGGGCCCAGAACAGCGGCAGCTTGAGGGTGAACCAGAGGCTCTGCACCAACCCACCCCCCCGCAAGAAGGCGGGCCCCAGCCCAAACATCAGCACGCTGCTGGCAATGAAGAACACAATAGCCCGATCCAGACCGGGCTGCCCCAGGGCAAAAAAGGTGAGGGAAAGCCCCATGTTGCCCGAGTTGGGAAAAGTGGCCGAGGCAATCAGGGTTTTGGTCGAGCCCTGGTCGAGGTGCAGCCATTTGCTGAGCCCCAGCCCCAGGAAATACAACGTAATGGAAGCCAGGAAAAAAGCTGCCGTAATCCCTATTACGC
>CALFDH010000151.1 GCA_937950405.1 uncultured Meiothermus sp. | reverse complement strand
TTCCCTGGTCCGCTCGCTTCACCTGCACGTGGGGCAGGTCAAGACCTTCTGGTCTTTACGAGCCAGGGTCAACCTCAAAATCGCTGCCCACAACCTCATGCACTCAGGTGTGTTGGGCTGACTTCAGGTAGCAAACGAGGTAATAGCTTCTCCCAAAGCTTCAAGAGGTGCTGCCGTTCTACTCTAAGGCGTGCGTCGAACTCGAGGGCTCGGAAATGCTCATAAGTGCGTGGTTTACCGGATGATACTTGGGCTTTTTCGATGAAGGCTTTCCATTTGGGCTTGGCTAGCAGGGTAAGCAAATCAAGTTTCCTACCACTCTTCAGAAAGTTTGCAATTTCGCCAGCTTGCTGAACCTGCTCAGCAACTGGAATACCCTCCGAAAGCGAGGGTTCAAACTGGATAAGCATATTTTGAGCTTCAAGCGCAAGCTTTCGGGTAGACTCAATTTGCTCAATAAAACCTGTCCAGATTTGCATAGTCTGCGGCTCAAAACCCGCCGCAATGACAGATAGCTGCCATTGCTCGATTTGCAAGACTGGGTGGAGCACTTGGTTCAATTGCTTTTGGAGTGCTTCAAGTTGCTCTAGGTTTGGTTCGTGTTTCCAAAGTTCAGGTCTTTCGCTATTTTCCTGAACCTGCTGCTGGAGGAGTTGCTGCAAATTCTCTACCCTACTTGGCTCTGGAAGCTTCTCGATTAATGGCAGCCCCACGCGAAGCTCGGCCTCGTCCTCTGGGCTAATGTCCGCATTGCTTTGGTACAGCTCTTCCAGTTCACCGGTAGATAGAGGCATCAGGCCGTTCGTATGTACTTTACCGGGTATCCAGTTGTAACCTTTTTCTTGGTACTCGCGCACGAGGCGGGCGGCCTCGGAAGGAGCATAACCTTCTCCGGCGGCAACCACCTCCCGATACTCCCCACCCAGGGCTTCAATTAGCTTTTGCCGTTTTTCCGCCAGTTCCCTTTGCACACGCTCACGAGCCTTTTCAAGCGTGCGGGACTCCTCGTAGAGCTTCTCAGGACCCTGGCCCATCTTCTCTGTAATGAAGGCAACCGATGCCTCGAGCTGTCGTCGGCTCTCCTGGTCGTTGTCCAAAACACTCACACACAAGGGCTGGAGTTCTGGGGCCACCTTGTCGCGTAGCACCCGAAGGGCTTTGGAGGTGTGTGCTGTGACCAACACACTTTTCCCCTCAGCTAACAACTGGCCAATAAGATTAGCGATGGTGTGGGTCTTCCCGGTGCCCGGTGGGCCCTGCACTACAACACCGGTTTGCTTGCGCACATTTTTAAAAACCAAGAGTTGCTCACGGTTGATGGGCTTGCTCACCAATATGCTTTCATGATCCCAGCTTCGTGTCTCGGACTCAGCCACATCATCCAGAGAGGTTTGGCCGGAAATGTACGGGCCTGCCTCTACCCCTACTACCCGTTGCAGCGGCGTGAGAACGCTTATGCGCTCCAGCAGTACTTCGAGCACCCCATCAATAAGCCTCGAGAACCCTTGGCTGCGAAGACGTAAAAACAGCACCGGTACGCGACCTATAAGCGGCTCGCTGGAATACTTCGGAGGAAGGCCTTCTCCGATAAACTCACCCGATTGATACAAACGATTGACTGTGTAAATATAAAACTCAGAGGTCTCCGGCGCAAGCGGATGATAACCTACTTTTTCTAGCTCCTTTCGAATATGGGACTCCGCTTCAGCATCCTCAATGCACACCCTAAGTGCAGCCCCGTATAACTCTGGCGGCGAATCCGCTTCAACTATGCGAAACTCGGGTTTGACTTTATTCGGTTCAAACACGAGCTGCACCCGTTGTAACAATAGCGGGTGGAACACGCTCTCACCCTGATGGCTCCAGCTCAGTATTCCATCCCCTAGCACCAGCTCTAAAAGGTCGCCTTCACGGTCAAGCCGACCTTTTAGGGCGTAGAAATCTTCAAAAACCTTTTTAGCAAGCAGGTTGGCGCGTTCGGCACTAGCCCAGGAACTCCACTCCTGAAACCAGTCCTGCCATGCTTTCTCGCGGCGAGGGTCTTCCGCGAACAGGATGATCCGGGGTTCCCCTTCGACATCTAGCTCGCGCGATTCAACTCGATCAGGCTGGTTGTTAGGGTCATTGAGCGGGCCCTTTATCCAGCCCTCCAGTAGGTGAGGATGCGTAGGGGGTGGCGATATTTTTGGTCGGGCTACCCGAAAGATGTAATCAAGTCCCTCACCCGAGAAGCCCACAAAGTTTACATCGGGGTGCTCTGGAAGCGTGTCGAGACGGTAACTCCAGGGATACTTGTCTAAAGTAGTGAGGAGCGGGCTCCTAATGTTGTGAAGCTCCCTCAGGAACTTGTGAGCCGAGTAGCACGGTCAATTGCCATTTCCATTTGAGCCTGATTATGCCACAATACACAGCAGAAGGCAGTGAGAAATTCAACTTTACACTGACTGAATTCCCAAGTCAACTAGGCTTATTGAGGCGGAGCACAACCCCGCTTGACGGCTCCTTGCGCTTATGGGTGCGGGCTGGAGATGGTGGGGGGGGTCGCTTTTCCGAATTGGGGTCTACTCTATGCGCTAATAAATTCCCAAGTCAGCGAGGCTTATCGAAACTTCTCTTGGTGGTTCAATCTCTTGATAACAAAAAAACCCGGCGTGCTGGCACGCCGGGCTAGGAGTGGGTCGGGTTACTTAATTTCGACTTTGCTGGCCACCAGGCCGCTCGAGCTCAGCAGACCTTTGACCTCCACACGCGCACCGTTGCGGTTGGTAGCGAAGAAGGTATCGGCGCTAACCAATACGTCTTGGACTTCGTAGCGGGTGGCCGCAGTGACGCTCACCAAGACCCCATTCACCTGGAAGGTGCGGTTCGTTGCGTCGAACTTTGATGTGAGTCGTGATAGGCATCGGGGGAGGCCCAGGCTAGAGCCGACCCAGCCATAAAGACCAGAGTTGCCAGGAGTGATACCACTTCACGTTACATCCTTCACTCTAGGCCACCAGTGGAAGAGGATGTGCCACTGAAGGGTCTGTGGGCTACGGTCAGCATGGAGGAAGGATGCAACAAAAAAGGATATAACAAGGTCATAACGCTCAGGAGACCTCGAGGGTCTGTGTCTAGGCCACCTACTGTTTTAGGGTTTTCGTTTTCGCGAAGCACCACAAACTAAATCTGGCATTACAACACGTGCAGCCTAAACCGCCCAGCCAACGCCTGCTGGGCCTGGCGGATGCGCCAGAAGACCTGCCTGAGTAGCTGCTGCTCGCGGGGGCTGAGGGAGGATTGGGCTACGCGGTTGGAGGGGGGCTGGCCCCGGCTCAGGGCCTCGAGCTGGTGCTTGAGGCGCAGGTGGGAGAGAAACAAAAACGCCTCGCTGAGGTCTTCGGCCTCTTCCCTGGGGAGGAGCCTGGCCTCAGCGGCGGCCCGCAGGCGCTCCAGGGTGGGGCGGGCCAGCGAGCCGGCCTCGAGGCCGTATACCCGGGCCAGCGCCACAAGGGCCGCGAGGCCCCCTTTCTTGAGGTTGACCTGCCCCTCCTCCCAGTGGATACGGCCCAGAAACCCCAGCGGCGGGGTGAAGACCAGGGCCGAGCGGGCCAGGGCGGTCAGGAAAGCGCGGCTTCTGGCGGCCTGGCGCAGGTAGTTCTGCAGGGGCTCCAGCGAGAGGGTGCCGGCAATCGGGCGAAAGTCCAAAAAAATCTGCGCCTCCAAGAGCGCATCCCCTTCGGGTTGTGCAAGCCAGGCGCGAAAGTGGGCCTCCCACTCAGAAAGAGCGTAGCCCCAGCGGTCGGCCATGTAGCCCCCTGGGCAGGGGGGAAACCCGGCCTCCATTAGCCCGGAGAGCACCTGCTGGGCCAGGGTCTGGAAGTAGGGGCGGGCCTGGGGATCCTTGTAGGCCAGGGCGTTGTCCTGGTCGGTCAGGAGGGCCTGCTCGGTGCGGCCCTCGGAGCCCAGGGCCAGCCAGGCGTAGGGGCAGGGGGGCGGGCCCAAGCGGGCTTCAGCGCAGCGCAGGAGGCTCTGGGTCAGGGCATCGTTCAGCAGGCTCACCTGGCGGGTGATGGCTGGCAGGCTAAAGCCCACAGCCCACATTTGCCGCACAATGCCATGAAGCCGCTCGCGGTACTCGGCCAGTAGACCGGAATCGCTCCCCTCCTCCAAGCGACGCAGCAGGGCCAGCGGGGTCTGCAACCAGCGACGCAAAAAGAGCCGGTCGGTGAGGAGGCCCACCACCCTATCCCCCTCCACCAGGGGCAGGTGGTGGATGCCCTGCGCCTCCATGTAGGCCAGGGCTTCGTAGAGGGGGGCGCGGGCCGGCAGGGTGCGAGCCGGGGCGCTGGCCACCGAGAGGGCGGGGGCGCTGGGGGGCCGCTCCTCGGCCAGTACCCGGTTGCGCAGATCGCGGTCGGTGAGGATAGCCAGACCGGTTGGAGCACGCAGGAGCAGGGCGCTCACCCCCGTGTCGCGCATGTGTCGGGCGGCTTGGGCCACGCTTGCCTCGGCCTCGAGCCAGACTGCCGCTTCGGCCACCTCGCGGGCCTCTTGCCCCAGGTCGGGCAGGCTCAGGGCGGCAGGCTGCAGGAGCCGAAGCCGCTCGGCCAGGCGGGCGCTGAAGAAGAGGGCAAAGGCGGGCCTTTCCAAAAGGCGGCGGAAGGCTTCCTTGCTCAAAAGCAAGCACTCGGCCTCGCCCTCGGCCCGCACCGTCAGGCTGGGGGGCTGCTGGCCCAAGAGCGAGGGGTAGCCAAATGCCTCGCCAGGCTCGAGCCAGGCTACTCCCTGAGCGTCCTGCTCGAGGCGCACCGCCCCCTGGTAGACCACAAATAGCCCCTCGGCCTCGGGCTGGGCCGGGGAGAGGATGACCTCCCCCGGCGCAAAGCGCACCCGGCGCAAAGCCCCCTCGAGGCCCACCCACTCGGCCTCGGTAAGGGTATCGAAGGGCGGGTACTGCGTCAGGAAGGCCCGGTAGCGAGAAAACGCCGAATCCAGCCCGCCACCTCCTTCGCGGTGGGCTCCAAGGCAAAGCTGGCCCGGGCCTCGGCGTAGCGGGCCTCGCCCACCCGCTCGCGCCGCTGCTCCAGCAGCGCTTCAGCAAAGGCTTTTGGAAACTCGGGGTGGGGCTGCATCCCCAGCACGTTCGCCCCTACCTGAATAAAGGCATAGGGGCTGAACTCGCTCCCCCCCAGCACCACCGCCCCCGGCGGGAGCACGGTAATCTGATCCTGGCAGGAGAGGATCAGCCGGACTTCCTCCAGCGGCGGCGCCATCCAGGGGGCCTTCTGGTACATCGAAAACCGGTGCACCCCCACCCCCCAGCCCAGGGGCCAGCGCTCCACCTTACCCCCCAGGGCCTTCCCAATCATCTGGTGCCCAAAACAGACCCCCACCAACCGGCTCCGGGAGGCCGCTATCGCCCGCACAAAGTCTTCCAGGGGGGGTATCCAGGGCAGGGGGTCGTAGACCGAGGCGCGGGAGCCCGTAATCAGGTATCCCGAAAAATCTTCCACCCGGGCGGGGTAGGCTCCCTTTCGCACATCGAAGGGGGTGAGGGCCAGGCCCAGGAGCCGCTCGAACATGGCGGGGTAGTCGCCCGCGATGCCCTGAAGGCCCGGCGGGGGGTCGTCACAAACCAAAACAGCAACCTTCATAGGCGTCCTCGGCGGCAGCAGCGGCTGGAAGCGAGGCGCTGGGCCACCTTCGCTCAAGCCTTACGCAGATGATACGACTTGGGCCGGGTCAGCTGCTCGTAGCCCAGAATGGAAAGCGAGCAGCCCCGCCCGGACTCCTTGACCCCCGTCCAGGCCAGGGCGGGGTCGAGGTAGTCGCAGCGGTTGAGGAAGACCGTGCCGGTCTCTATGCCCGCTCCAAGCTCCAGCGCGGCCCCCTCGTCCTGGCTCCAGATGGAGGCGGTAAGGCCGTAGGGGGAGTCGTTCATCAGGGCCAGGGCCTCCTCGTCGCTTCGCACTTTCATAATCCCCACCACCGGGCCAAAGCTTTCCTCCACCATTACCCGCATCCGGTGGTTCACGTCCACCAGCACCTGGGGCGCCAGGTAGGGGGTGCCGGGGGCGTCGGCGGGAAAGTGGCGGGGGTCTATGAGGGCCTTCGCACCCTGGGCCAGTGCCTCGGCAATCTGGCCCCGCACGAACTCGGCGGCCTCGGTGCGCACCATGGGGCCCAGGGTGGTCTCGGGGTCTAAGGGGTTGCCCAGCCTGAGCTTCAGGGTCTCGGCCACAAAGGCCTCCAGGAAGGGCTCGTAGATGGCCTCGTGCACGTAGATGCGCTCCACCCCGCAGCAGGACTGGCCCGAGTTGAACATGGCCCCGTCCACCAGGTTCACCGCACTGAACTCGAGGTCGGCGTCCGGGCGCACGTAGGCCGGATCCTTGCCGCCCAGCTCTAGGGCCACCCCCTTGAAGTGCCCCGCCGCGGCCCGCTCCACCGCCCGCCCCCCGGCCACTGAGCCGGTAAAGGCCACAAAGGCCACCCGTGGGTCGGCAATGGCCTGGGCCACCAGGTCGTGGTCCATGTGCAGGTACTGGAAGACCCCCTCGGGCAGTCCGGCCTCCTGGAAGGCCCAGGCGTAGCGCTCGGCCACCAGGGGGGTCTGGGCGGAGTGCTTCAAGAGCACCACGTTCCCGGCCAGGAGGGCCGGCACGATGGTATTGACCGAGGTCAGGTAGGGGTAGTTCCAGGGGGCCAGCACCAGCACCACCCCCAGAGGCTCCCGCCGGATGAAGCGGGTGAAGCCCGGCAGTTCATCCACCGGAACGTCCTTCAGGGCCGCCGGGGCGATGCGGGTCATGTAGCGGGCCCGCTCGGCAAAGCCGCCCGTAATCTCCTTGGGGCTATAGCGGATGGGGCGGCCCATCTGCCAGGTGAGCTCTTCGGCCACCGCGTCCACCGCCCCCAGCAAGATTTCCACCATGCGGGTCACCAGGGCCATGCGGTCCTCGAGGGGGGTCCGGGCCCAGGCTTTCTGAGCCCTGGCCGCTTGCGAAAGGGCCTGCTCCAGCGCCTCCGACCCCACCAGCGCCCGCTCGACGTAAACGCGCCCGTCCACCGGGCTGATGGTTTTTTGCGTCCTCATGGTTGCTACTCCGGGGTGACGTAGGCCGCCGTGATGCCCCCGTCCACCAGCAGCGCCGCCCCGGTCATGAAGGAAGACGACGGACTGGCCAGAAACAAGGCAGCCTGGGCGATTTCGCTCGCCTGACCGAAGCGGCCCATGGGGATGTGCACCAGGCGGCGCTGGCGCTTTTCCGGGGTGTTCAAATACTTCATCAGGAGTTCGGTCTGCAAGGGCCCCGGGCACAGGGCGTTGACCCTGATGTTCTCGCGGGCGTGGATAACCGCCAGCTCGCGGGTCATGGAGAGCACCGCCCCTTTGCTGGCGGTGTAGGCCAGTTGGGGGGTGGCCGCACCCAGGAAGGCCACAAAGGAGGCGGTATTGATGACCACCCCACCCCCCGCCCGGCGCAAGGCCGGGATGCCGTACTTGCAGCCCAGAAAGACCCCTTTCACATTCACTGCAAAGGTCACGTCCCATACGGCCTCGCTGGTGTGGATGGCATCGTCGTCGTCGGCGTGGGAGATGCCGGCGTTGTTGAAGAGGATGTCGAGCCGCCCGAAAGCTTGCTCGGCTTCCTGCACCATTCGCTCGGCATCGGCGGCCTGGGAAACGTCGGCCCGTACGAAGTGGGCCTGGCCCCCTGCAGCCCGGATGCGCTCGGCGGTTTCATGGCCCTTTTCCGAGACGTCCACCGTTACCACCCGCGCCCCCTCGCGGGCGAAGAGCAGGGCCGCCTCGAGGCCAATCCCGCTCGCAGCGCCGGTGATGAGGGCCACCTTATCGGCTAGTTGCATGTACACCTCCAAAGTTGTTACAGGTCGCATGTCCCATGTCGCAGGACGCAGGTCGGCCAACGATAACTCGCCTGGTGCAACCCGTGACTCATATACGCTCGAAATACCGCTTGCGCTCCCAGTCGGTCACGGCCCGGTTGAAGGCCTGCCACTCGGTGCGGAAGAAGTGGGTGTAGTGCTCGTGGGCGGCCTCGCCCAGCGCCTCTTTGGCGAAGGCGCTCTGCGCAAAGCCCTCCACCGCCTCGCCCAGGGTGTAGGGTACGCGGGGCAGGTGGCGGGCCTGGTAGATGTCGCCCTGGAAGATGGCGGGTGGGGTAAGTTTTCGCTCGAGGCCATCCAAGCCCGAAGCCAGGGCCGCGGCCAGCGACAGGTAGGGGTTCAGGTCGGCCCCACCGATGCGGCACTCGATGCGCAGCGAAGGGCCGTGCCCCACCACCCTGAACCCGGCGGTGCGGTTGTCGTAGCTCCAGGCCAGCCGGGTGGGGGCCCAGGAGCCGTCCTCGTAGCGCTTGTAAGCGTTCACTGTGGGGGCGTAGAAGGGCATCAGGTCGGGTACGTGGGCAATCCAGCCCGCCAGAAACTGCCCGAAGACCTTAGACCCCTTCACCGGCCCGTAGCTTTCCTCCCCGGCAAAGGCGTTCTGCCCGTCCTTCCAGAGCGAAAGGTGGATGTGGCTGGAGGAGCCCGCCTGGCCGTGGTGGGGCTTGGCCATGAAGGTCACCGAGAGGCCCATGCTGTCGGCAATTTCCTTGAGGCACTGTTTGAATAGCACGTGCCGGTCGGCCATTTCCAGGGCCTCGGCGTAGCGCACATTGACCTCGTGCTGCCCCAGGCCCCACTCGCCCTTGGAGTTCTCCACCGGGATCCCCGAGGCCTTGAGGTGCCGCCGCGCCGCAGCGGTAAAGGGCTCCTCGCGGGTGCCCTGCATCAGGTGGTAGTCCTCCAGGTAGTAGCCAGCAGGCTCGAGGCCAGCATAGCCCTGCCGGTGGGCCTCCCGGTAAGGCACATGATACAGGTAATATTCCAGCTCCGAGGCGGCCATCACCGAGTAACCCAGGGCTTGGGCCCGCTCGAGCTGACGCTTCAGGAGCGTGCGCGGCGCTACCTCCACCAGCGCGTGGGTGCGCTCGTCCTCGAGGTCGCAGAGCACAATGGCGCTTTTCTCGAGCCAGGTTGCGGGCCGTAGGGTAGCCAGGTCGGGCACCAGGTGAAAGTCGCCGTAACCCAGCTCCCAGTTGGCAAATCGGTAGCCCTGCACCGGCTCCATCTCCATGTCGGTGGTGAGCAGGTAGTCGCAGCCGTGGGTGCCGTGGTGGGCCACGTGCTCCACAAAGAATTCGGCCTCGAAGCGCTTGCCCATGAGCCGCCCGTAGTGGTCGGAAAAGGCCACCAGCACGGTCTCGATCTCGCCCGCACCGACCTTTTGCACCAGCCAGTTGAGTTTTTCTTCGGCGCTATACGCCATTCATACCTCCTTGCGACTGCAGTCCCGCGTCTAAGCCCCGTCGGCGGCAGGTGAGGTTCGTTGTATCTCAGCGAGTGCTGATGGTCTGGTCAATAAATTTTGGTGTCTTTCCGAACCGAGCAAAGCGAAGCGAGGAAGCTGATGTGCTTCAGTCCACTGTATTCACTGCACCCATGCAGTACCTGATTCCTCGTTGCACTGCGCGCACCTCGGAAAGACAGCGAGAAGTTATGGGACGAGTTAGCGAATTTCTCGCTGCGCCTCGGCGATCAGGGCGGCCTCCTCCTCGGGGGCCTGGGCCACCAGGCGGAAGCGGCTATAGAACCAGTAGTAGGCCATCATCAGCACCACGAAGACGGCGGTGCCCACCACGCCGGGCCGGTAGCTCTCCACCGCGAAGGTAGCGCCCAGGCAGACCAGCGCCAGAATGGCCCCCACCCAGGCCCCCGGCACGCCCAGGGGGCTCTTGTAGGGCCGGGGCAGGTCGGGGCGGGTGCGGGCCAGGCGGATATAGGCGAACATCACCATCGCGTAGGAAATGACCGCACCAAAAACCGCCATGTTCAAAAGCGCAGCCCCCACGCTATCGGAGAATGTGCTGATCAGCACGCACATCAAGAAACCCACCACCGCGCCCAGAACCAGGGCATAGTGCGGGGTGTGGTAGCGGCTCACGATGGAAAGCCCGGTATGCAGATAGCCGGCCCTCGAGAGGGCAAAAATGAGCCGCCCGTAGGCGTAGATGATGGCGTGGAAGCTGGCCACCAGGCCGGTAATGGCAATGAGCGTCAGGAAAGTACTGGTCGCCGCATCACCAAAGACCGCCTTGAAGCCGAGTTCCAGGGGGGCGCCCGACTCCCCTACTTCCTTGGCGCCCGCCACGCCGGTATTGAGAATCAGGGTCAGCACCGAGAGCACCAGCAGGGTCAGGATGCCCAGAATAAGCGCCCGGGGCATGTCGCGCACCACGTCGTGCGACTCCTCGGCGGCCAGGGGTAGCTGCTCGATGGCCAGGTAGAACCAGATGGCAAAGGGCAAGGCCGCAAAAACCCCGTACCAGCCGAAGGGGAGGAAGCTCGAGCCCCCCTCCGCTGGCGCGATGTTGAAGACCTTATCCCAGCTAAAGGCACCGGAGAACCCAGCAGCTACGTAGAAAAAGACCAGCACCGCCAGCGCCAGCAAGGTTACGATCAGCGAGACCCGGAGGGTCAGGGCGGTGCCGCGGATGTTGATACCCACAAAGATAGCGTAAAAGGCCGCCCACCAGATCCAGGCCGGCACCCCCGGAATCAGGGCGTTCATGTAGCCCGCAATGCCCACCACGATCACGGCCGGGGTAATCACGTACTCGATAAGGTCGGTGACCCCGTTCAGATAGGCCCAGTTGGGGCCAAAGGCGTTGCGGGTGAAGGAGTAAAAGCCCCCGGCGTGGGGCAGGGCGGTGGAGAGCTCGGCGATGGAGAGCACCATAGTCACATACATCACCGCCACCACGATGGTCGCCAGCAAAAGCCCGCCAAAGCCCCCCGCGGCCAGCCCGAAGTTCCAGCCGAAGAAGTCGCCCGAGATGACCGCCCCCACCCCCAGGCCCCACAAAAGCACCCAGCCCGCGCTCTTGCGCAGGCGCCGCTTCTCTAGATAGGTATTGTCTACATCTACATAGTGTGCCCCGCGTACTTCTTTGGGTTTGTTGTCCATGTGAGCTACCTCCCACCAGCTCGCTTCAAGCCCGTTCGTGTGAAACCCGCAGACGGATCAGTTTTGCCAGCTCTTTCACCCCCTCTTCCAAACCTTCGGCGGTCTGGGCTCCAAAACACAGCCGGAAGTGCATGGTCTGGTCGGTCTGTACCAAAAACACCTCGCCCGGCGTGATGGCCACCCCCTGGGCCAGGGCCTGGTGGTGCAGCTCGAGGTTCGAAAACAGCCGGGGCAGGCTGACCCAGCAGGAGAACCCCCCTTCGGGATGGCTCCAACGCACGCCATCGGGCATGTGGCGCTTCAGGGCCTGGAGCAGCACATCCCGGCGCTTCTGGTAGATGGGAATGACCTGCCTCAGGTGCTGCTTGAGGCCGCCCTGGCGGATGAACTGGGCCGCAGCCCGCTGCAACAGGGGCGGGGGGCCGGTGATGTCGGAGACGTTGTGCAAGGCGGTGAAGCGCTCGAGCAGGGCCGGAGAGGCCACCAGATAGCCAATGCGCAGCCCCGGCATCAGCACCTTGGAGAGGCTGGCCAGATGCACAACCCGAGCCTCCAGGCCCATCTTCTGGGCCAGAGCCAACAGCGGGGTGGGGGGCACCTTCTCGTAGCTCAAAAGGCCCAGGGTGTCGTCTTCGACCAGGGTAAAGCCGTAGGTCTGGGCCAGCTCCAGAAGCCGCCTGAGCCGCTCTTCGTGGAAGTGCAGCCCGGTGGGGTTGTGGTAGCTGGGAATGGTGTAGTAAAAGCGTGGGCGGTGGCGTTTTAGCAGGGCCTCGATCTCCTCCAGCCGGGGGCCCTCTGCATCGAGTTGTACCGGCAGGGGCTTGAGGCGGAACTGCTTGAGGATGCCCAACAAACCCAGGTAAGTGGGCTCCTCCAGAAGCACCTCTTCGCCGGGTTCGGCCAGGGCCCGGCAGACCAGGGCCAGCCCCTGCAACCCCCCCACCGTAACCAGCACCTCTTCGGGGTCGGCCCTCACCCCGCGCTGCTCCAAGAGCTCGCTGAGGGAGACCCTGAGCTCCGGCTCCCCCATCACCGAGCCGTAGCCAAACACCTCTTTGGCCAGGGGTTTGAACGCCTCCAGGCAGGCCCAAAAAGCCTCGTAGGGAAAGAGCGCCGGGTCGGCGGTAGCCAGGGCCAGGTTGTGCAGTACCCGGGTGTGCTGCAAGCGGTGCAGGTCGGAGAGCACCGAGTCGGGCTCCAGCCGCTCGCTAAAGCTGGGCTGTGCGGTGGGCTGGGCCTGCGCACTCACAAAAGTACCCCGCCCCACCACTGACTCGATCAGTCCGTCGGTTTGCAGCTCGCGGTAGGCGTTGTGAATGGTGAGGCGGGTGGTGCCGACCTCGCGGGCCAGGGCCCGTACCGTGGGCAGGCGGGTGCCGGGGGGTAGTTCACCCTTGGCAATGCGGGTGCGAAACTCCTCGGCAATATGACGGTATAACGCCACATGTCTGTCATGCCGAAGCTTGACCCTCATCCCCATAGGCTCCCCGTTGAATGGAAGGCATTATATGCACAAGGTTAAGGCAGCGGAAAGATACAAATGGGCGGATTGTGCTAGGACAATCTTATATGACCTAAGACAAATCCTGAGTTGGATTATGCTTTCATCCAAACCCGTTGCACGCAGGAAGACGATGGCCCGGTTGCGGTTCTGACCACCCAGGCAGTACAGCCCCTGACTCACCCGGCTCAAGCCAGGCCCTCGAGCCCCTCAACCACCTCCGCCCAGCGGCTAAAGGTCTGCTGGAGGGCGGCCTCGAGCCGTTGCTGCTCCTGGGCAATCTGGGCGTACTCGCTGTGGTGCAGGCCCGGCTGGTTGGCCCTGGCCAGAACAGACTGTACTTGGGCCTCGAGGTCGGCAATCTCGGCCTCCAGGCGTTCTTTCTCGCGCTCCAGGTGCCAGCGCCCTTTGGCTCTGGGGGGCTTGGGGTTCTGGGTTTCGACCCTCGACACCGAACGCTCCTGCTTCCTGGGCTCCCCCTCGGCCTTGCGGCGCTCGAGGCCGGTAGGCGCGAGCCTGCTGGAAGCAGCGGGGCTGCTCTTAGGGCTTTGCGAGAGCCTCGTCTTGCGCTCGAGGTACTCGCCGGGTGGGCCCGGATAGTCGGCAAACTCCCCCTCGAAGACGTGCCAGGTACGCGTGGCCAGTTGATCGAGGAAAAACAGGTCGTGCGAGACCAACAGCAGGGTGCCGGGGTAGGCCAGCAGGGCTTGCTCGAGGGCCTCCACCGTTTCCAGGTCCAGGTGGTTGGTGGGCTCGTCCAGCACCAGCAGGCTGGCTTGCTGCAACGAGAGCGCCAGCAGGGCCAGCCGGGCCCGCTCGCCCCCGGACAGGCTCTTTACCTGCTTGTACTGGGCTTCGTAGGGAAACATCCATGCCGCCAGCGCGGCATGGGCCTTCTCGCCCAGCATCCGGTAGAGCGTCTCGAACAGGGTAAGTTGGGGGTCGAAATCCGACAACTTCTGGTCGTAGTAGCCAACCCGCACCCCCGGCCCGGTTTTGACCCGCCCCGCCGGGTGATCAGAGGGCAGCAGCCCCAGGAGCACCTTGAGCAGGGTGGTCTTGCCAGCCCCGTTAGGGCCTATGATGGCAATGCGCTCCCCATTCCGAACCAGCAGATTGGGAATCTCAAACAGCCTCCGCTCCCCCAGGGTTTTTTGCAGGTTCCAGCCCTCCAATACCCGCTCGGCGGTTACCTCTTTTTCGACTGGAAAACGAATCCGCACGGCGGGGTCGTCTGATTCAGGGGCCTCTGCCGCCTCCTGCATGAACTGCTCCAGGCGGGCTTCCAGGCTATGGAGCCGCCTGGCGTGTTTGGCGCTGCTATGTGCCCAGCGCTGAGCCTGCTCCAGAATGCCTTCGCGCCGCTCTTTTTCCTTGAGCCAGTTGGCGTATTCGCGGGCTTCCTGTTCTTCCTGTAGCGCCCGTTCGCGGCGAAAAGCTGAGTAGTTGCCTTCGTAGAGTCGGAGCCTGCCCTTGCGCAGCCAGGCCACCCGCTCCGTCACCTGGTCGAGAAACTGCCGGTCGTGCGAGACCGTGACCGTGGCCCCCCCGAAGGATTGCAGGAAGTTTACCAGCCAGCCCACCATCTCGAGGTCGAGGTGGTTGGTGGGCTCGTCCAGCAAGAGCGCATCCGACCCCGAGAGCAATAGTGCGCCCAGCGCCAGCCGCCGGGTCTCGCCCCCCGAGAGTACGCTGGCTTTTTCCTGTTCCCGCCCCTCGAAGCGCAGCCCCTTCAGCACAGCCTCGTAACGCGAACGCTGCTGATAACCCCCAATGGCCTCGTAGCGCTCGTGCAGCGCCTCCCAGCGCTGATACATTTCGGGATCGGCCAGGTGGGTTTCCAGCCGGGCCAGTTCGGCTTCCATGGCCCGTATCCGGGCAAACCCACGCTTGAGCACGCTTTCTACGGTATCGCTGGGGCCGTACTGGGGGTCCTGGGGCAAGAGCTCGAGGTGCACCCCCTCGGTACGGTGAACACGTCCCGAGCTCGGCTGTAGTTCCCCCATCAGCAAGCGCATCAGGGTGGTCTTGCCCGAGCCATTGGCTCCTACCAGGGCCAGGCGGTCGCCGTGGCGCAGTTCCAGGCTCACCCCGTCCAGCAAGTCGCGTGCGCCCAGGCTGTATTCGATATTCTCGGCAAAAACAATCCGCACAACTGCTAGTTTAGCAAGCGGAGCATTTTGGGAGACTTGCCAAGGTTGAATGTGATCGGACACCGCTCATCGGCCCTTCCGGGTCATTCGCAGACCCCGCAAGGCCACCGCCAGGCTCACCCCAAGAAACGCCCAGAACCCCATGCCAGTGGACCAGAATGCAATCAGGGCGTAGATATATCCCACCAGGGCCCCCACCGGAATGGGGTACCAGCTACCCCGATGGTTTTTCCAGTACAGTTGCCAGTACAGGCCCGCTACAGCCAAACCAATCCCAACAGCCCCCAGCGTGATGGTGGGGTACAAATAGCCAAAAAAACCCAGGGTGGGGGCAATACCCCCCCCACCCCGAAAACCGAAGTAGAGGGGCCAGTTATGGCCCGCCACCACCGCCACCCCCATCAGGGGCATGGCCCAGGGTGCCTGGTTCCCCTGGCTCAGGTAGGCCACCAGAACCCCCTTGAGCACATCGGCCAGCGCCACCGCAATACCCCAGGCAGGCCCCAGTTGTCGAAAAGTTCCGCTGGCGCCAGGGGTATCCCGTTCAGCCAGATCGAAACCCCGGATAATCCCGGCAATGCGCCCAAAGCTGAGCGAACCCACCAGATAGGCCACTACCACCCACACCAAGTCCATAGCCGCTGATTAGTATGCTAAATATGCTAAATGGTTTGGACAAGAACCATTGAGCTGCTAAACAAAAGCTGAAAGCAAAACCAAAATAGAGACCAATCAGGGCCCTGAGTCAACCTCATGGCAGTGGTTAAGCATACCGCCATCAACGCTAGTAGTCTGGCAAGTAAATTTATGTGTCATTCCGAACGTGGCTAAGCGAAGTGAGGAATCTGATGTGCTTCAGCCCACTGTAATCACTATCCCTTTGCAGAGCCAGATTCCTCGTCGCACGGCGCGCGCCTCGGAATGACAACAAGAAGTCAAGGGCAGAAGTTGGGTTCAATGGAGGCATCTCAAGCACTTTGTTACCAGACCACTAGGCCCTTTTTTGGGTTCTCCCAGCCCAGATTGTGTGATAAACTAAGGTCGGATTCATAAAGAAAGCGCTTCCAAACCACAAAGGAACGTGCTGTGGCCAAACGCAAACCCACCATCCACGAAGTCGCCCACCTTGCTAAGGTCGGTATTGGCACGGTGAGCCGGGTTCTCAACAACCATCCCTCGGTACGTCCTGAGACCCGCAACCGGGTGCTCACGGCCATGGCCAACCTCGGCTACAGCCCCAACCCCCATGCCCGCCGGGTGGCAGGCGGCAAGAGCTATACGGTTTCGTTGGTGTTGCCGGTAGCCTCCACCGAGTTTTACAGCCGCTTGCTCGAGGGCATCGAGCACATTCTGGCGGAAGAACGCTACGAAATTGCGCTTTTCCCCATTCTTTCCCCGAGCCGCCTCGAGCGCTACCTAGAAAGCCGCTCACTGGCCTACCAGACCGATGGGCTGCTGGTTTCCTCCCAGGGTCTGGCCCATCTGCTACCCAACCAGAAGTTCCCCACCGAGCGTCCGGTGGTGCTGGTAGATGCCTACAGCCCGCGCTACGACTCGGCCTTCATGGACAACCGCCTGGGCGGGCAGATGGCCGCTCTGCACCTGGCCCAGTTCCCCGGCGCCATGTTTGCTATCCAGGTTCAGGAAGAGCTCGACGAGGTGCTGAAAAACACCGTAGGTCAGGAGCGCATCGAGGGCTTCCGGGAAGGGCTCAAAAAAGCGGGCAAGTCCCTCCCCAGCTCGCATGTGTTCGTGTCGCGCTTCTCCGCCGAGGGAGGGCGGCTGGCCTTGCAGCACTTCCTGCGGCTGTCCAAGCCCCCCTTCAACATCTTCGCCGGAGCCGACCTGCTGGCCCTGGGGGTGCTGGAGGAGGCCGAGCGGCAGGGCCTGAAAATTGGGGAGGAGGTACGCCTGCTGGGCTTCGACGGCCACCCCTGGACCGCTGCCAAAGGCCTCTCCACCCTGGCCCAGCCCATCGAGGAGATGGGGGCCGAGGCCGCCCGCATGCTGCTGGAGCGCATTCGTGGCTACAAGGGCAGCCCCCGGGCCCGGCGCTTCGAGCCCACCCTGGTCGTCCGAAGCTCTACCCAAACCCGTAGCGTTTACGCCGATTGACCGCGCCAATCGTCAGCCAAGTACCAGGTTTCACAACCGGGCAGTGTTAGGATTATCTCTGATGAACGCGGCTTCCCCTTCCGTTGGCACCTCACGGTACGTTCCCCCAGTGCGCGATCCCAGGCTGCTGCCGATCCTCGAGAAAGTAGAGGCAGGGCAGCGCCTGACCTTCGACGAAGGAATGGCGCTCTACCACACCCCCGACTACAACACCCTGATGTGGCTGGCCAACCGGGTGCGCGAGCGCAAGCACGGCAATAAGACCTACTTCGTACACTCTATGCGCCTCGAGTTCACCAACATCTGCTACGTGGGCTGTACGTTCTGTGCGTTTGCGGCCAAGAAAGGCGAGGCGCGGGCCTGGGACTACAGTGTGGAGGACGTGGTGGCCAAAGTGCGCGAAAAGTGGGAGCCTGGCCTGACCGAGCTGCATATGTCCAGCGGCCACCACCCCAACCGCCCCTGGAGCTACTACCCCGAGATGGTGCGGGCCTTGAACAAAAACTTCCCCGGTATCCAGGTGAAGGCTTTCACGGCAGCCGAAATTGAGCACCTCTCCAAAATCAGTAAGAAACCCACCCTCGAGGTCTTGCGCGAACTGAAGGAGGCCGGCCTGGTGGCCCTGCCCGGCGGCGGGGCGGAAATCTTCGCCGAGCGGGTGCGCCGCCAGATTGCCAAGAACAAGGTCAAGGCCGAGAAGTGGCTGCAAATCCACCTCGAGGCCCACAGCCTGGGAATCCGCACCAACGCCACCATGCTCTACGGGCACATCGAAACCCTGGAAGAGCGCCTCGACCACATGGATCGGCTTCGCAAGCTGCAAGACGAGACCGGGGGCTTTTACAGCTTCATCCCCCTGGCCTTTCAGCCTGACGCCAACGCGCTGGCCTTCAACCTGGGCAAGACCGAGTTCACCACCGGCCTCGACGACCTGCGCAACCTGGCCGTGGCCCGGCTCTACCTGGACAACTTCGACCACATCAAGGGCTACTGGGTGATGATCTCCTCCGACCTGGTGCAAGTAGCGCTGGACTGGGGTGTCTCCGATATTGACGGCACCATCATCGAGGAGCACATCGCCCACGCCGCCGGGGCCACCTCGCCCCTGGGCCTCTCCCGACAGAAGATGGTGCAGCTCATCCAGGCCGCGGGGCGTGTGCCGGTCGAGCGGGATGCACTGTACAACGAGCTACGCATCTATGCCGATAGCCAATGGCCGATGGCCAATAGCCAGACCCCTACCGCAGCCCACCGCTATTAGCCATCCGCCATGAGCTATATATTGGGTGTCCCCCGCTACGCCAACACCGCCCCGCTCTATCACTTTCTGGAGGAGGGAGACGGGGTGGCCTTTCGCTACGGCGTGCCCACCGAGCTCAACCGCTGGCTGCTGGAGGGCTCGGTAGACCTGAGCCTGGTTTCTTCCTATTTCTACCTGGAAAACGCCGACCACCTGCGGCCCCTCCCCGACTTCAGCGTGGCCGACCTGGGCCCGGTGTACTCGGTTAATCTGTTCCACCGAAAGCCCTGGAGCGAGCTCCGGCACATCGCCCTGACCACCGAGAGCGCCACCTCGGTGCGGCTATTGCAATACCTGCTACAGACCGACGGAATCGAGGCCCGGTTCACCCCCGAGCAGGGCGGCCTCGAGCATCAAACCAGGCCCTCGGAAAGCCCTGAGAACAGCCCCGCTGCTTCGGGCAAGCTCGCGCCTGTCGGCCTCGAGCTCTTGGAGCGCTACGACGGGGTACTCCTGATTGGCGACCGGGCTATTTCCACCTACTTTGGCCTGCTCTCCATCATCCCCGAGTCGGTACACCAGGTGCCCACCCAGGTCGAGGGCATTCGCATAACCGACCTCTCGATGCGCTGGTTCGAGCAGACCCGGCTACCCTTTGTATTCGCGGTCTGGGCCACCCGCAAAACCGCCCCCCCACCGCCCGAAATTATCCGGCGGCTGCGGGCAGCCCGTTCGCTGGGGCTGGGCAACCTGGCCGCCGTGGCCGGCACCGAGGCCCAGCGCCTGAACGTGCCCGAGCGCCTGATGCAGCACTACCTGTGGAACTTCCGCTACCACCTGGAAGCCCCCGACCGGCTGGGCCTGCAAGCCTTTGCCCAGGCCGTGGGGCTGCCCTATCCCGACGACTACTGGGATGTGTAGTCAGATTCGGTTGGTTTGTCGCTAAACGGGGACGAACGAGCCCAGTCAAAGGGATCAACGACCTACATACTCCTAGCAGAGCCTCTGGTTTTGCGCTTTAGCCCCGGGGGTTCGCCGAGTGTGGGGATTCATCAAAGTTGAGCGTTCAGATGAAGTGGGTTCAATACCAGATTCGGTCAGTTCTTCTCCCATTCGGGGACGAACTGACCCGACCGAAGGGAGGGGTGTGCTCTAGGATTCAAAAAGACAGCCTCTGAAGGTCTTTAGTTTTGGTGATTATCTTTTTGAATCCGGTATTATTCACCTACAAGCTCCATCGCCCGCTCGAGCCGCTTCAGTACGCGCTCCTTGCCCAGCAGGGTGAGGAGGTCGAACATGCCGGGGGTCTCGAGGCTTCCGGTCAGGGCCGCTCGCAGGGGCTGCATCACCGCCGCAGCCTTCACCCCTTTGGCCTCGGCAAAGCCTTTGAGCAGGGGCTCGGTGTGGTCTGGCAGCAGGTCGGGCAGCCCGGAAAGCTGCTCCCTCAGTTCGGGCAAGAAGGCAGCCCCCTCGCGCAGCTTGGCCAGGGCTTTTTCCTGCATGGGGTAGGCCTCGCTGAAGAAGTAAAGCGACCTGTCCACAAACTCCTGCAGGGTCTCAAAGCGGGCCCGCATGGCCTCCAGCGCCTGCTTCAGGTAGGTTTCCGAGGGGTAGGATAGCCCGGCACGTTCCAGGAAAGGCTTGACCCTCTGGGCCAGGTCGTCCAGGCTCAGGACTTCGCGGATGTACTTACCGTTCATCCATTTGAGTTTGTTCAGGTCGAAAACCGGCCCCCCCAGACTGATGCGCTCCAGGCTGAAGTGCTTGATCATGTCCTGCACACTGAAAATTTCGCGTCCGTCGGGCATGCTCCAGGCCATGGTACCCAGATAGTTCAAAAGGGCTTCGGGCAGGATGCCCTGGGCCTTGTAGCTGTCCACGCTGGTATCCATCTTGCGCTTGGAGAGCTTGGACTTATCGGGGTTGCGCAGCAGGGGGGTGTGGCACCAGACCGGCTCCTCCCAACCAAAGGCCCGCAAAATCAGGATGTGGAAGGGGGTACTGGTAATCCATTCCTCGGCCCGAATGACGTGGGTCACGCCCATCAGGTGATCGTCTACCATGGCGGCCAGGTGGTAGGTGGGGTAGCCGTCGGCCTTGAGGATGACTTTGTCGTCCAGAGCGGCATTCTCGAACTCGATGGAGCCGCGCAGCAGGTCGTGTACCACGGTTTTGCCTTCCAGCGGCACCTTGAGCCGCACCACATGGGGCTCTCCGGCGGCAGCCCGTCGCTCGGCCTCCTGGGCCGGGTAGTCGCGGTAGCGGCGGTTGTAGCCCTGCTCCTGCTTCCCCGCCCGGCGGGCTGCCTCGCGGGCGGCGGCCAGCTCCTCGGGGGTGTCGAAGGCCCGGTAGGCCGCACCTTTTTCCAGGAGCATCTGCACGTGCTGCCGGTAGATGGGCAGGCGCTGCGACTGTACATAGGGGCCGTTGGGGCCGCCTTTGGTGGGCGACTCGTCAGGGGAAAGCCCCAGCCACTCGAGCATCTCCAGAATGCGCCGCTCGGAGGTGGGGTTGTAGCGGGTGCGGTCGGTGTCCTCGAGGCGAACGATGAACTTCCCTCCGTGTTGTTTGGCAAAAACATAATTGAACAGGGCCTGATAGGCCGTGCCCACATGGGGGTCGCCGGTGGGGCTGGGGGCAATGCGCGTCACAACCATAACCGATAGCTTAAGGCCCCAGGCCCAAAGCGGAAAGCCAGGGATTCGGGCAGCCTCGCTGCGTAGGGATGGGTGCTGTTTGAAAAATGTCCCATGTCGCAAGTCTCAGGTTGCAGGTCACGGATGACCCCAAAGGGCACGGCCCAGGTCGGCGCGTTGGGCACCGGGCCGGTCAGATAGCCTTTGGCTCTCGGCTTTAGGCTTATAGCCTCAGGCTTTCGGCCTTCGGCTCCTCTTGCGTTACCAACCCCAGACCCCCTTTGGGTTATTCCTCTCACAGCCGCCTTAGCAGCAGATGTTACCCTAGAAAGCAGATGGAAACGGCATTGCAGCAGAGCCTCGGCCCGAGCATCAGCCCGACCACCCGCCTCGAGGCCACCGGGCTGGTCAAGCGCTACGGCAGGCGGGAGGTGGTGCGGGGCGTGAGCCTCGAGCTCACGCGCGGCGAGATTGTGGCCCTGTTTGGCCCCAATGGGGCCGGCAAAACCACTACGTTTTACATGCTGGTGGGCTTTATTGAGCCCAACGCCGGGCAGATTCGCCTGGGCGGGCAAGACGTCACCCGACTCCCCATGTATAAGCGGGCCCGGCAGGGCCTGGGCTACCTGCCCCAGGAACCCTCGGCCTTCCGGCGCATGACCGCGCTGGAAAACCTGCTGGCGGTGCTGGAGTTTCAGCCCCTCTCCAAAGCCGAACGGGCCGAGCGGGCCAAAGCGTTGCTCGAGGAACTCGGTATCGCCCACCTCAAAGATAAATACGCCTACACCCTCTCGGGCGGCGAGCGGCGGCGGCTGGAGATTGCGCGGGCGCTGTGCACCAACCCCGACTTCATCCTGCTCGACGAGCCCTTTACCGGCGTAGACCCCAAGAACGTCCACGACATCCAGAAACTCATCTCCGAGCTGCGCGAGCGGCGGGGGGTGGGCATCTTCATCACCGACCACTCGGTGCGCGAGACCCTGGCCATTGCCGACCGCATTTACCTGATGTACGACGGCCAGATGGCCTTCCAGGGCTCGCCGGAGGAGTTCGCCCGCGACTCGGGGGTGCGCATGCACTACCTGGGCGACGAGTATGAGCTATAGCTGCCTGGGGTCGAGTGTCCAGAGTCCTTCGCCTGTCCGACCCTAGCCCCTAAGCCCCAGACCCTAGACCCTTTTATGACTTTCTGGGCCATCCTCATCCTTCTGGTGCTCGTGGCGGGCCTGGTGGCCTATGTGGGCGACCTGGTGGCCAAGCGGGTGGGGAAGCGCCACTGGCGACTCCTGGGGCTGCGCCCTAAGACCACTGCCACCTTGGTCGCAGTGGCCACCGGGGTGCTGATTGGCCTGGGGGCGTTTGGTGCTTTTTTTCTGCTGGTTCGCGATGCCCGTGAGACCATCTTGCAGGCCGAAGCGGTACGCCAGGAACGCGACCGATTGCGCACCGAGGTGAATCGGCTGGAGAGCCGGGCCGCCACCACTTTTGCCCAGAACGAGCAACTCAAAACCGAGCGGGACGAGTTCGAGAAAAACAACATTCTGCTTGCGCGGCAGCTCGAGCAAAACGTCGAGCTCCAGCGCCAGACCCGCCAGGATCTGGAAAACGCTCTGATAGAACGAGAAAAACTGCGCCAGGAAGTCGAAAAATTACAGCTTGCCGGTAATTCGCAGCGCATGGCCCTAGAGCAGCTCAAGCAGGCCCGTCTGAGCCTGCTGCTAGAGAAAGAACTGTTGCAAAAGGACAAAGAGCGCCTCCAATTGGAAAAAAACAGGCTTTTTCAGGAAAAAGAGCAGCTTAGCTTGGAAAAAAGCCGGCTAGTAGAGGAGAAAGAAGGGCTTCAAAGCGAAAAAAATCGACTGCTGGCTGGCCGAACCGAGCTTTTAGCCCAGGCCCGCAAAGCGGAGCAGCAGTTAGCCCGCTACGAGGCCGCCAGCCGTGAGGCCCTGGCCCGGCTCTCGGTGCTCCAGGCCCGCTCCGTCGAACTAGAGCACCGCCTACGGCAGCTCGAGGCCGACAAACGTAACCTCGAGGGTGACGTGGCGGTGTTGGGCGGCGGGGCCTCCCAAGCGCCCCCCAGCGACCCCCCCAACCGCGCCCTCGAGGCTCTCCAGCGCGAGAATAGCGAGCTGCGCAACAAGCTGCTCGAGACCCAGCGCGAGCTTCAACAACTGCGCGAGCGCAACCGGTTGATCGCTAACAGCCTGGACAAAAGCCTAAACATGAGCCTGCTAGCCGAGGAACTCGTCATCCCAGGCAACGAACAACTGGCCCTGAACGAGGTTACCCGGCGTGCGGAGAACCGGGCGCGGCTGCTGGGTCTGCGCGGCTTAGAAGTGCAGGAGAACCCCAGCTTGAACAACCTCAAGCCTGGGCTGTTACTGGCCCGGGTTCAGAGCGTCAGCCCCGAGGGGCGGGTTCGGGTGGTGATCGAGTACCGCGCCCGCGAACAAGCCTTTGCCGAGGGCGATGTGCTGGCCGCCACCGCCCTGGTACTCCCGGCCAGCATGAGTGAGATGCGGCGCAAGTTCGACGCCCTCAGCCAGCAAGCGGAAAATCGGCTCAGCGACGCCGGTTGGGTTCCCGAAAAGCTGGCCCAGGGGGGGATTGCCCTCGAGGAGTTTGTGGGCCTGGCCTCCCAGCTCTACGGTAAACGCGGCGGAGCCCGCATTGCGGTGGTGGCGCTGGGCAACCTCTACCCCACCGACCCGCCCCGCCTGGGGCTGAAACTGTTGCCATAAAAAACGGCGTGGGGCATTTGCCCCACAGCCATTCGAAAATCGCGTTTACTGTCGTACACTGGCATTGTAACGGGCGAGCACCTGGTCGGCCCGCTGCTTGGCTTCATCCAAGGCTTGCTGGGCCGGTTTGCCCCGCATGGCTTCCTCGATGGCCGACTGCACAATCTGGCGGATCTCGGTGAAGCCCCCCATCAGGCAGCCCGCCGAGGCGGTGTTGACCTTAGAGGTCTCGAGCTGCCGCAGGGCGGTGGTGTAGTTGGGCTGGCGCACATAGGCCTGGCGCACAGCGGGAAGGTCGGCTACGCCCCGCACTACCGGGAAATAGCCGGTGCCAATAATCCACTTGGCCTGGGTCTCGGGGCGCAGCAGGTAGCGGATAAACTCCCAGGAAGCCTGGTTTTGCTCGTCGCCAAATCCCCGGATCAGATACACTGCCGCCCCGCCAATGGCCGTACCATTGCGCTCCCTGAGGTAGGGGTAGAAGGCGGTGCGTAGGGGGAAGCGGTTGCCCACCTGGCGCAGCACCCCGGTCAGGGAGGCGGTGGAGTAGATGGCAATGGCCGCGTTGCCCTGGGCAAAAAGGCTCTGGCTATCGGCCCAGGTGCGCCCGGTGTTGGCCGCCACCCCTTCACGCACCAGCCGCGCCCAGGTGTCCAGGAAGGCTACCGCAGCGGGGTTATTGAAGGTGACCTCGGTGGCCCGGGCCTTACGGCCGTTCTCGTTGTTGCAGAAGAACTGGCCGGAGTTGTAGCTGAACTGCTCCATGAACCAGCTATCTATGGGAATGGACAGCCCATAGCGGGTGGTTTTGCCGGAGGCGTCCCGTACGGTCAGCTTGCGGGCGGCCACCTCGAGGTCCGCCAGGCTCCAGGTGTTGCGGTAGGGGATGCCGGCCTGCTCCAGGGCCTGGGCGTTGAAGTAGAGGATGGGGTTGGAGGAGTTGAAGGCCAGGCCGTAGAGCTTGCCGTCCACGCTGTAGTAGTTGCGAGGCTGGGGCACAAACTGCGAGAGGTCGAAGTTGTTGGCCCGTGCCAGGTCTTCCAGGGGCAGCACCGCGCCGGAGTCGGCCATGAAGCGGGCCCCAATATCGTAGACCTGGATCACGTTGGGCCGCCCCTGACCGCCAGCCTGCAAGGCCGCCCGCAGCTTGTTGAGGCCGTCGTCGTAGGAGCCCACGAACTGACTGCGCACGGTGATACGGTTCTGCGAGGCGTTGAAGTCCTTTACCAGGGCCTCGGTGGCCTCGCCCAGCACCCCGCCCATGGAGTGCCAGAAGTCTATGGTGACCCGTTGCTGGGCCAGGGAAAGGCTTCCCAGGGCCAGCGCCAGCAGTACAAAGGTTCGCTTCATGATTATCTCCTCTATCCCTTTAGCCCACCCAGGGCAATTCCCCGTATAAAGAAGCGCTGGGCGAGCAGAAAGGCAATCAGGGTGGGTAGCAAGACCAGGATGGCCGTCGCCGCGACCACGTTCCAGCTGGTGACCTCGACGTTTTGCACCTGGGCCACGGCAATCTGGGCGGTCATCATCTCGCTGCGGTTGATCGTCACCAGGGGCCAGAGGTACATGTTCCAGGCCCCCAGGAAGGTGAGGGCGGCAAGTGCCCCCAGCGCTGGGGCCGCAAGCGGGAGGGCGATGTGCCAGAGCATGCGCAGGTGCCCCGCCCCATCTATGCGGGCCGCGTCAAAGAGATCCTGGGGCAGGCTCTTGATGAACTGGCGCAACAGGAAGATGCCCAGCGGCGAGGCGATAAAGGGAACAATGAGGGCGGTATAGCTATTGAGCCAGCCCAACTGTTGCACCAGCAGGTAGAGCGGCAAAAAGGTGACTTCGCCGGGGATCAGCAGCATGGCCACCACAAAGCCAAACAGGGCGCTTTGCCCTGCGAAGGGGATGCGGGCCAGGGCGTAGCCCAGCGTAGCCGAGACCAGCAGCACCCCCAGCGTGGTACCCACCGCCACCACCAGGCTATTCAGCAGGTAGCGGGCCAGGGGGTATTTTTGCAGGGCCTCCTGGTAGGGCTCCAGGGTGGGGTGGGTCGGCCAGAGCCCTGGGGCAAACAGTTCGCCATCGCTCTTGAAGCTGGCCGCGAACAGGTTCAGCAGGGGCAGGACCAGCAAGAAGGCATACACCCCAAGCCCCAGGTAGAACAGGGGCCGCGCCAGCCAGTGGGGCAGGCTAACCATAGTGCACCTTCCTCCCAAAGAAGCGGAACTGCAAAGCCGCCAGCAGCAGAAGCACCAGGAAGAGGGCCACTGCCTGGGCCGAGGCGTAGTAGAAGCGGAAGTTGAAGAAGGCATCCTGGTAGACCCGGTAGATCCAGACCGTGGTGCTCTCCATGGGCCCTCCACGGGTTAGCAGGTGAATCTGGCCAAAGGCGGTGAGGCTCGAGAGCAGAATCAGGAGGGCCACCAGGAACAAGGTGGGCGACAACAGGGGCAGGGTGATGCGCCAGAACTGCGTCCAGCTGCCGGCCCCGTCTATGCGGGCGGCCTCGTAGAGTTCCTCGGGAATCTGCTGCAACCCCGCCGTGAGCAGGATGGCCGTGAAACCCACCCCGGCCCAGGCTGTCAGGACGGCCAGGGCCGGCAGGGCCAGCTCGGGGCTGGTGAGCCAGGGCTGGCGGGAGAGGCCGATGGCCTCGAGGGCACGGTTCAGGGTGCCCCCCACCGGGTGTAAAAACCAGCCCCAGGCCACCGCCGCCACCGCGGTAGGCACGGCGGTGGTCAGAAAAAAAAGGGTACGAAAAAGCCCTACCCCCGGAAAGGGCCGGGCCACCATCAGCGCGGCCACCAGGCCCAGCACCAACTGCACCGGGGCCACAACGGCGGCAAAAACGAAGGTGGCCCCCACCGAACGCCAGAAGGCGGGGTCCTTTAGCATCTCGGCATAGTTGGTCAGGCCCACCCACTCCCGGCTGGTGCCCAGCAGGTTCTCGCGGTGAAACGAAAGCCAGAAGGCATTCAGGGTGGGCCAGACGATAAAGAGGAGCATCAGCGCCACCCCTGGAACCACCAGCAGGGCGGCCTCGAGGCCCTCCCCTGCTTTGAAGCGGGTCTGGGGTTTAGCTTCGGTCCAGGGGGTCTCTCGTCGCTCTACCGACACGGTAACTCCTCACCTTGTAGAGCATTTCGCGAGCGTATCAGTGCAGTTTCAGAGCGCGTTTGACCTTTATATGACGCTTTATCGCGCTCTTCACATACTTGGCCGCCCATACAGGCGGCCACTGTTTCTGTTCAGAACGAAAGATTCTTAACCTCGGATGTCTCGATTTCAGTGAAGAGCGCTCTAACCACAAACTACCCGAAATCCCATATCACAAATCAGGGGCTTGCTATCTGGCCGTTTTTCCAGCAAGGTAGCGTCCGTACTACGCCGTGAACTTCGCAACACAAGAAATGCAGCTCCACCTGGGGAAGCAGTCTCTCCAATGGTGGTCGAACTAGCTTTGAGGCCAGTGTCCTGAGCCTTCTAAACAATGAGATGATCGCGCCTTGGATCGCCGATGGTAACGCTTTATTTGCGGTGAGTCGGTCTGGAGTGGTTTACTGTCTCGTTGGCAATTGAAGAAAAATCTTGTTCTATAAACAGTTTGAAGGTCTCTGAAGTCCTTTGTGTTCGTTTACAACCCCGGCAAAATCAGGTTCAGGTAAAACCTGGGCCCCGGCTCGCCAATCCCCTGCGCACCCCCCAGCGCCACACTCGAGCCCGGCGCCAAGTAAAACAGGGTCAGGCCCAGGCGCAGCTCCGTACCCACCGCAAAACGCACCTGATCCAGGTTCAGGGGCGAACCGGCCACCCCCGCATCCACAAAGACCGAGAGGCTAAGGTCGTCGAAAAACAGCGGCCAGTTACCCAGCCCTCGCTCGATGCTCCAGGGCGGTAGGCGGTATTCCAGGGAGCCCACCAGCGCCTGCGACCCGCGCAGTTGACCCGGCCCATAGCCCCGCACCGCCAGCACCGGCGCACTGCCCACTACCAGCGGCACCGAGCCCAGGTCGAAGGCATCATAGGCTAGCGGCGAGGTGGTGAAACCGCCCCCGACACGCAGTCCTAATAGGTGCGTGGCTTCCAGCGGCAGGCGGAACTGAAACCCCAAAGCCCCCCGCACGCTGTAGCGCCAGTCCGGGCTGCCCTCCCGCACAAAGGCCGTCCCGACTGCGCTCAGGCTGCTGCGCGAACGAAAGAGGTCGCTCGAGGAACTCCCCACCGCGCCCAGGCGAACCGAAAAGGTGTGCGTCACGGTGTTCTGGTTAGGGTCAAACTGGGGCTCGAAGAGGTCAGAGCGCACGTAGCCAAAGCCCAGGCTGCCCTGCGGCGACCAGAACGATGTGCCTATGCCCTGGGCATTGTCACGGCCCGAACCCGCCACTTGCAGGGTGATGGGAAAACCCAGACCTGCATACTGGTAAGCCGCGTTGTAAAAAATACCCCGAAAGTTGCTGTCAAACCCGGCCCCCACCGAGTACGAATGGATGCCCACCGGGTCGGAGGCGCCAAAGGAAACCCCCAGAAAAGCGTTCAAGCCAAAGCCATCCACACCCACATCGGCCAGGGGCAGCCAGTACAAGGGGCGCAGGTAGCGCCAGGGGTCGTACGCCTGGCCTCTGGCCGCCTCCGCCGGCTCGAAGGGGGGCAGGGGCTCCGGTTTGAGTTCCACCCGTTTCCAGGTGCTGGGGTTGTAGGGGGTCTGGTAGAGGTTGTAGCCCGTTTCGTCGTAGCCGGTAAAGATGATCTGCTGCTTGCTGTGTGAAAGGGTGGGCCGGTAGGCCCCGGTGAGCAGGTTGGTCACCTGAAAAACCGCGCCGTCCGCCAGGCGGTATGCATACAGGTTGTAGACTCGGTTCACATCGCTGCTGTAAATCACGTACTGACCGTCGGGGCTGAAGACCGGGTCGCTATCCACGTTTTTGTCCTGGGTCAGAGCCAGGAGGGCCCCAGTTTGCAGTACATAGCGGTACAGGTCCTGAAAGCCCCCACGCCGCAGGAGCGACAGAATGAGCGAGCCGCTGTCCGGAGCTACCGCAAAAGAATGCACCACCCCGTCCTGGAATGGAAAGCTACGCAGGGGCTGGGTGCGCTCGAGCTCGATAAAATAACGGGCCAGCTCGGTGGAGCCGTCCGGGGTGTTCCTGGCCATAAAGATGCTCTTGCCATCGGGGGCATAGCGGGCATAGTAGACCCGCTCCCCGTTGGTGAGCCGCTTCACGCGGTCTTCAAGACGGTCGTACTGGTAAAGGTCGCTGCCCACAAAGTAGGGGCTGGTGGTGGTGCTGGCCGTAAACAGCAAGTAGCGCCCATCCGGCGACCACTGCGGGTGCTGGGCCGGGCCGCTCAGCAGCTCGCGCTCGCGGTCGTTCACAATCAGGCGCAGGCCGCTGCGCAAGGGCGAGGCGTGCGAATACACCAGGCCATTGGCCGAGTCGGTAGCGCCCTCGCTAAAAAACCCCAGGCTGCTGAGCTTTTGCACCGGGGTCAGGCCCTGGGCCCGGATGCGGGCGATTTCGTCCTGAAACTGGCTGGACAGCCAGCGCACAAAGTCACTGTAAATCTGGTCGAGCGAGAGCCCAAAGGCTTGCAGGAAGGGCTCGTTGAAGTCCTTTAAGGCCAGCATCCCGGCGTTGGCCTCGGTAAAGCGCTTGTAAGCCTCCTCGCCAAAGCGCACCTCCAGGTACTGCACCAGCCAGGCGCTGTAGTTGTAGACCAGAAAGCCCAGATAGGGCCAGGTGGACTTGCTGTAGGCCTGGCGAATCTCGTCCAGGGTGGGAAACCGGCCTGAAAGCACCATCTGGCGCAGGGCCATGCGGGTAGTGGCATCGCTCTGGCGCGACTCGCCCAGCTTTTTATGCTTGAAGTAAAGCACCGTACCTTCCACAAAGGGAAAGGGCTTCACCGCGTTTTGTGAAGGCAGTTGCCCAAAGATGCGGGTACGGTCCTTCAGGGGGCCCCGCACCTGCGAGAGGTCGAACATATGCACGATCTCGTGGAAGATGACCGTCTCCCACCAGGAAGAAAGCCGGGGGTTGAACAAATCCGAACTGCGGAACTGCCCGGTAAAAATGCCCACCACATTGTTGGTGGTATTGGCAAAACCGTTGAGGGTGTCGCCCACATCCGAGAGCACAATGCTAATCCGCCCCGGCGGCGCCTCGAAATCGGGGATGAGCAGCCGGTAGGCGTTTTCGGCATGGATGGCCGCCTCGCTGGCCACGCGCTCGAGGCCCGCATGGTAGTGGATGTCAAAATGCTCGGTGCGCAGGGTAAACCACTGCCGGGTGGGGTCGAACTGGGCCAGCGCCCCCGCCCAAACCAACAAAATAACCGCCAAGAAACGCCCCATTGGGCTCAGTATAGGCAACGCAGATGAAGGGCAATGTAGTACACCGTTGTACAGACGCTCAAGGCCTGTCGCAAGTCTCAGGTCGGAGCGCAATGCATCGTTCACAGCACGAAACCCTCCCGCATACGGGAGGGTCTGCCACTGATACCAACTCTAGGCGTGTAGCCAACTTTCGAGATACCAAGGGTGGGAGTAGGTGATAGGAGGTAGGTAGTGGGTCTCCACACCTGTCCCCTGTTCCCTAACCCCTACCCCCTGTTCCCTGCCTCACCGCTTCTGAAGTATGCAAAGTGTTCAAGCAGAGATGGGATGGGCTCGAGCCGGCTGTGTCTGGCGATGGGGGTCACAACCACAAGGCTTTTTGGCGGTCAAATCGCCACGTCCGCCCTCAGCGAATCACCTGCGGCACCACCCGCACATCGCGGGTCTGGCCATCGCGCCAGACCTTCAGGTTCACGGCTTCACCTGGCTTTTTGGAGAGCAGCACGGCCCGCAGGTCGTTGATGTTGTTGATGGGGTTGCCATCGGCCTCGAGCAGAATGTCGCCATTGACCCCCAGCTCGATGACCTGTCCTGTGCGAAGTTGAAGCTGCACGGTACGGGTCGCAGGCCGTAGGCCCGCTCGCTCGGCAGGGCCGCCCCGCTCCACCTGCTGAATCATCAGGCCAGTCTCGGGCAGGCGGTTCTGCCGACGCACGTTCTCGGGGTATTGGCTCAGCGAAAGCGCCGACAAGGTGACCCCCAGGCGCGGACGAGAACGCAGGATTTCCTCAGCGGTAATGTCTTTGCCGGCCTTGAGGTCGGCCAGGTACTGCTTGGCCAAGTTAATAGGGATGGCAAAGCCGATGCCCGCAGACTGGGCTTGGCCCCCCAGCATGCCGGTGGTGCTGTAAATGAAGGTATTGATGCCGATGACCTCGCCGCGCGAGTTGAGCAAAGGCCCCCCGGAGTTGCCGGGGTTGATGGCGGCATCGGTCTGGATCACGGTAGGCACGAAGGCCCCCTTGCCATCGCCGCTACCGTCGTTAGGATTGCGCCGAATGGCCGAGACAATCCCCTCGGTAACAGTAAATTCCAGCCCAAAAGGGTTCCCCATGGCAATGGCCTTCTGCCCCACCCGTACCTGTTCAGAGTCGGCCAGGCGCATGGGCTTGAGCTTCTCCCGCGGGGCCTGTACCCGGATCAGGGCCAGGTCTAAGGGCTCGGCCCGGCCCACCACCCGGGCTGGGTAGCTTTTGGGGTCATTGTGAAAGCGCACCGTGATCTGGTCGGCCCCCTCAATCACGTGGTAGTTGGTGAGGATCAGACCGTCCTGGTCGATCACAAAGCCCGAGCCGGAGCCTTCCTGCGGCTGGGGCTGCAAAAAGGGCGAGAAAAAGCCAAAGTCGCGGCCCATCTGCGGCGCGCTGCGCACCGCCACGAACACCACGCCATCCCCGCTACGCTGTACCACATCTACGGTGTTGCGTTCGTTCTCGAGCAAGGCCCGGTTCTGGTCGAACAACTGCGCCTGTACTTGCGTCTGCGGTTCACTAGGGGCCGAAAGCGGGCTCTGGCTCTTACTCAGATTAAACCAGGCCACCCCACCCCCCACCATCAGCAGCACGCCCAGGGCAATCGAAGTGTTTCTCATAGACATCTCAAAAACCTCCATCTCATAGTCTAGCGAAGTACGGTGAAGACGGCATGAAGTGCGATTATGAAAACACCACCGTTTTATTTCCATACACGATGATGCGGTCTTCCAGGTGCCACTGCACCGCCCGGGCCAGCACGTTGCGTTCCAAGTCCCGCCCCAGCCGCACCAGACCGGCCACATCGTGCCGGTGCGAGACCCGGGCCACGTCCTGCTCGATGATGGGCCCCTGGTCGAGTTCCTCGGTCACGTAGTGCGCGGTAGCCCCGATGATCTTCACCCCCCGGGTGTAGGCCTGCTTGTAGGGGTTGGCGCCCACAAAGGCCGGCAAAAAGGAGTGGTGAATGTTGATGATTTTGTTGGGGTAGTGGGCCACAAAACCGGCGGTCAGAATCTGCATGTAACGGGCCAGCACCACCAAATCGGTAGCGCCGAGCAGCTCCAGCATCCTGGCCTCGGCCTGCTCCTTGTTTTCCTTGCTGACCGGTACGTGGTGGAAGGGGATGCCAAAGCGCTCGACCTCTGGGCGCAAATCCTCGTGATTGGAGATCACCTGGGTAAGCTGGCAGGGGAGTTCTTGGTTGCTGTGCCGCCAGAGCAGCTCGAGCAGGGCATGGTCGTACTTAGAGACCAGAACGGCCACCTTTTTGAGATCGGCTGCGTAGGTAATGCGCCAGTCCATCTCGAAACGGGCCGCTACCCGCTCGGCAAAGGCTTTTTCCAGGATTTCCCGCGAGACATCCAGGTGGGGGGTCTGAAACTCCAGCCGCATGAAAAATAGCCCTCCCTCGGGGTCGGTGGAGTGCTGGTCGAGGGCGGTAATGTTGGCCCCGTGGTTGAAAAGAAAGTTCGAAACCGCCGCCACAATACCGGGCCGGTCGGGACAGGTAATCAAGAGCCTTGCCGTGGTATCGCTCTGCATACCGGCATCAGGCTAAAGGCTTTAGGGCTAAAGCTCAAGGCATCAGCAAGCCTAAAGGAGGCCGGAAAGTAAGCCGGGAGTTTATCAAGCGGCACACTGGCGCTGGCGCGGCTCGTGCAGAATCATGGCATGAAAAAGTGGATGATTAGCCTTTTTATCGGGCTTGGCTGGCTGGGCTTTGCCCACCAGCCGTTCTGGAACCCCGGCTCGCCCACCCTTCAGCAGGCCTACCGGGTTCTGGAGCCCACCATCTCTAAGGTTGTAACGGGTCAACTAAGCGCGGGCCAGCTCGACTTTTATGCCTTCGAACTGGCCGCAGGTTTTGTTCTGGATCTGGGGCTCTTTGTGGGGGCGGCCTGCCCCGCCACTTTTCAGCCCCGTATCTGGCTGGTAGGGCCGGGGGTTCAGGGTAACCAGCGCCCACCATTCGCCATCCCCGACGGGCTGGGGGCCCGGATATTCGAGGGCGGCTGGCGCGACTATCGGGGCCACGGCCTGCTTGCCCGTAAAGGGCCGTTGTTGCGGGAAACCTTGCAGGGCGGCACCTACTATGTGGTGGTAGATGCGGGGAGCGCCGGGGGCTATTACATGATCTCACTGGCCGGCGCGGAGGTTGCGGGCGGTACGTCGGAGGGCCGGGCCGCTCTCGCCAGGTTTAATCGCTGTGGGTGACGACTCCCTTGGCATCTACGTCGGGCTGGTTGAAACTGGGGAGTTGTACCGGGCCCAGAACTAACACACCGTCGACCCCAAGCGCCGCCGGGTCTATGTGGTCGTGAGTCGACAGTTTCTAATAGACAGCCCCCATTCCACCGTGGTCTGTGCGCCCGTTTTCTCAAGCTACCACGGCATCAGTACCCAGGTTCCGGTGGGCCTCGAGGAAGGTCTCATACCGGATTCAAAAAGATACTTCACCAAACCAAAAACCCCAGGAGCTATCTTTTTGAATCCTAGAGCACTCCCTTCGGTCGGGTTAGTTCGTTACCATTCGGTAACGAACTAACCGAATCTGGTATCAAGCACGAAAGCAGCATTCACTGCGACGATCTAACCCGCATCGAAAAAAGCCGTCTGACCCAGTATGTGGGTAAACTATCGGCCCAAAAGATGGCGGAACTCGACCGTGCGCTCGCCACAGCGCTCGATCTGCCTGAGCCGGAGGCACTGGTCTGAACCTTGAACCTTCAGGCTGTCTCGGCCCGCTTGCGCTGGCTGGGGTCGAGCACCCGCTTGCGCAGGCGCAGACTCTGCGGGGTAACCTCGAGCAACTCGTCGGGGGCTAAGAACTCCAGGGCCTCCTCGAGAGTGAACTTGCGCGGGGGAATGAGCCGGATGTTCTCGTCGGAGCCCGCCGCCCGCACGTTGGTGAGCTTTTTGTTGATGTTGACGTTGACGTTCAGGTCGTTTTCCCGCACGTGCTCACCCACAATCATGCCCACGTACACCTCGGTGCCGGGCTCAATAAAGAAATTGATGCGCTCCTGCAAGCGGTACAGACTGTAAGCGTAGGCCACCCCGGCCTCCATGGCCACAGCCGATCCGGTGGTGCGGGTTTCCAGGCTGCCCACATGCGGGCCGTAGGCGTGGAAGTTGTGGCTCATCACGCCCTCGCCCGCCGTGAGGGTCAGGAACAGGGTGCGAAAACCGAACAAAGCCCGGGCCGGCACGGTGAACTCGGCGCGGATGCGCCCGCCTTCCTGTTCCATATGCACCATCTGGGCCTTGCGGCTGCCCAGGGCTTCCATCACCGGGCCGAACCTGGCCTCCGGCACGTCCACCACCAGGTATTCGTAGGGCTCCTGAATCTGGCCCTCCGTCTCCTTGAACAATACGCTGGGCTGGCCCACCGAAAGCTCAAAGCCTTCGCGGCGCATGGTCTCCAGGAGCACCGAAAGGTGAAGCTCTCCACGCCCGTGCAGCTCGAAGGTGTCGGGGGTAACCTCGATCACCCGCAGGGCCACGTTGGTCTCGAGCTCCTTCAAAAGCCGCTCCCGGATCTGGCGGCTGGTGACGAACTTGCCCTCCTTGCCCGCAAAGGGCGAGGTGTTGGGGGTAACGGTGATGCTCACGGTGGGCTCGTCCACCGCCAGGCGGGGCAGGGCCTCGGGGGCCTCCCGGGCCGCGATGGTATCGCCGATTTCCACGCCCTCCATGCCCGCAATGGCCACAATATCGCCCGGGGTGACTTCGTCTACCTCGAGGCGCTCCAAGCCCCGGTGGGTAAAGACCGCCACCACCTTCAGGTCGCGCTGGCCGTGCTCACCCAGGATGGTCACAAACTGGTTCTTGCGTACCGTACCCCGGTGCACCTTGCCCAGGGCAATCTTGCCCAGAAAGTTGGAGTAGTCCAGGTTGGCCACCCGGAGCTGGAAGGGGCCCTCGGCCACCTGGGGGGCAGGGATGTGCTGCAGGATGGTCTCGAAAAGGTCGGTCAGGTCGGGCTTTGGGGTCTCGCCCAGCCAGGCCGTCCCCTCCCGGCCCACCGCATACAGGTAGGGGAAGTCGAGCTGTTCGTCCGAAGCGCCCAGCTCAGCCATCAGGTCGAAGGTTTCGTTCAGCACCTCGTCGGGCCGGGCGTCTTTTTTGTCTACCTTGTTGATGACCACAATGGGCTTGAGTTTGGCCTCAATGGCCTTTTTGAGCACAAAGCGGGTCTGGGGCATGGGGCCTTCGGCGGCGTCTACCAGCAAGAGCACCCCGTCCACCATGCTCAAGGCCCGCTCCACCTCGCCCCCGAAGTCGGCGTGGCCGGGGGTGTCCACAATGTTGATCTTCACGCCCCCCCATTCCACCGCGGTGTTCTTGGCCAGAATGGTAATGCCGCGCTCGCGCTCCAAATCGCCCGAGTCCATGATGCGCTCGCTACCCTCGTCGTGGCGCGAAAGGGCCTTGGCTTGTTTGAGCATCGCGTCTACCAGGGTGGTCTTACCATGGTCTACGTGCGCAATAATTGCGATGTTTCTGAGTTCCATTGGGTCTCCGGGGGGAATGGCTGTGGTATGACAACAGCCGGCAACCCTGCCAGTGTAGCGGAAAAATAGGGCTTTGTATATGGCAGCGCTCGCCTGCGCTAGAATTGCCTCATGGTCGCCCGCGCCCCGCGCCCTCTGCGCCTATCCAAGGAGGAGTGGCTCGAGCTCGAAAAGCAAACCAACCAGCGTTACGAGTACCTGGACGGTTTCGTGTACGCCATGGCCGGCGAGAGCAAGCAGCACAACGAAATCGTGCTGAACATAGCCGATGCCCTCAGAGCTATTGCCAAGACACGGGGCTGCGCGTTTCAGGTGCAAACCGTTCGCACCTGGGTGGCTCAGCTCAACCGCTACTACTACCCCGATGTGGTGGTCAGTTGCGCCGAGGAGCCGCACAGCCACGAGATTCATCAGCCCTGCTTCATTGCAGAGGTGCTGTCGAGCAGTACCCTCGAGCGCGACCGGCGCGAGAAGCTCGATGCTTACTTCAAAATCCCCACGCTGAAAACCTATCTGCTGGTCTCGCAGGAAGAGCGCCGGGTGGAAATCTACCAGAAGACCCCGTGGAACCTCTGGTGGAGTGAGCTGGTCAACGAAGGGACCCTGGAGATTCCGTGCCTCGAGGCCCATCTGAGCCTGGCCCAGGTTTACGCCGGGCTCACCGTGCCCGAGGCCAAACCCCTAGACCCCTAGCAGCAGGTCGGCAGCCCGCTCTGCCACCATCAGGGTAGGAATGTTGGTGTTGCCGCGCACCACCCCCGGCATCACCGAGGCATCCACCACGAAAAGGTTTTCGGTACCGTAAACCTTGAGGTGTTCGTCCACCACCTGCCCCATGCTGCACGTCCCGGCGGGGTGATAGAGGGTCTGGGCGTGCTGGCGGATGTAAGCGACCATCTCGGCAGCACTCTGCACCCCGGCCTGACGGGCGTGGGGCTGGCCCCGGTAGGCATCAAAGGCTTTCTGTGCGACTATTTCGCGGGCTAGCTCCATGCCGGCCCGCAGCACCTCGAGGTCGGCGGGTTCGCGCAGGTAGTGCGGCTGGATGAGCGGGGCGTCTTCGGGGTCGGCGCTCCTCAGCCCAATCCACCCCCGGCTCTGGGGCGCAACCAGGGTGGGGCCGATGGTAAAGAAATGGCCCTCCTCGCGGTCGAAGCCGTGGTTGCTGAAGAAGGCCGGGCCAAAGTGGAACTGCAAATCGGGCGCTGGGGCCTGGGGCCGGGTACGCACAAAAGCCCCCGCCTCGGCCACGTTGCTGACAAAAGGCCCGCGCTGGGTAAGCAGATAGCGAAGGATGTGGGCCAGGGTTTCGGCCTTGTCCAGGCTGACCGGGGCCTTGCAGTGCCAGATGACCGGCAGGGCCAGATGATCCCAGAGGTTCTGCCCTACCGGCAGATCCTGGCGTACCTCGAGGCCGTGCGACTTAAGGTGTTCGGCGAGGCCAATCCCCGAGAGCATCAGGAGCTGGGGCGACTGCACCGCACCGCTCGAGACAATCACCCCCCGGCTGGCCCGCACCTGCCAGAGCTGGCCCTGATGCCGGTACTCCACCCCCACCGCCCGGGCCCCCTCCCACAGAATGCGGTGGGCCCTGGCCCCGGTCTGCACATCGAGGTTGGGGCGCGGCAGGGCGGGTCTCAGGTAGGCGCTGGCCGCGCTGTGGCGGGCGCCGTTTTTCTGGTTCACATGAAAAAGGCCCACCCCCTCCTGCGTGGCACCGTTGAAATCGTCGTTGCGCGGCAGGCCCCACTGCCTGGCCGCCTCGATGAAAGCGTGGGTGAGGGGGTTGGTGTACTTGCGCTCCTCCACGTGCAAGGGGCCCCGGTCGCCGTGGTACTCGGAGGGGCCCAGGGGATGGGCCTCGAGTCGCTTGAAATAAGGCAGTACCTCGGCAAACGACCACCCCGGTTGCTGCCAGTCGTCGTAGTCGCGGGGGTTGCCGCGAATGACAATCATGGCATTAATGCTGCTGCTGCCGCCCAGCGCTTTGCCGCGGGGCCAGTAGAGCTCGCGCCCGTTCAGCTCGGGCTGCGGCGCGGTGTAAAAAGCCCAGTCGGAAGGCCCTTTGAAGAGCTTGGGGAAGGCCGCAGGCGCTTTGTGGTAGAGGCCCTGCTCGGGCTCGCCGGCCTCGAGCACCAGCACCTTGAGGTCGGGCTTGGCGCTCAGCCGGTAGGCCAGCACACACCCCGCCGACCCCGCCCCCACAATGACGTAGTCGTATTCCTTTCTCATTCGAGGCCATTGTACGACCCAGGAAAACACACCTCCAATGCCAGGGCAGCGCTGGCAGGCTCATCATTTGCATGGGCATCGTTGTTGCAACCCCTCACCCGACGACACCGGGTTACCGTCTGAAGTGTTTTATACCAGATTCGGTTAGTTCGTCACCGAATGGTGGCGAACTAACCCGACCGAAGGGAGTACTTTAGGATTCAAAAAGATAGCCTCTGGATTATTGTTTTGGATAACTATCTTTTTGAATCCGGTATTATTCGGCAAAATAATCACCAAGCTGGCCGGCGGTGTCGCCACCCTCTCCCGCAAGGGGAGAGGGATAACGATAAAAGCCTGGCAGCGCCCATGGTAAATGACCGACAGCGACAGGGTTGAGGGCGGTGGAGTTTGCCCCGCCCCTTAGCCCCTGGCCCCCGGCAACCAGAGGCCCACCCGAGCCCCCCCATCGGGGCGATTCTCGGCCTGGGTTCGGCCCCCCATGATCTGGGCTGTGGCCGCCACCAGGGCCAGCCCCAGGCCCACCCCTTCGCTCTGGTCGCTTTTGACAAAAGCCTCGAAGGCCCTGGGCAACACCTCGGGCCGGAAGCCGGGGCCCCGGTCGTAGGCCCAAAGCCAGACGCCCCCCTGTGCGGGCTCGAGGACCAGCTTCTCCAGACCCCCGGCGTGCTTCTGGGCGTTCTGAATAAGGTTATCCACGGCCACCGAAAGCAGCCTGGGGTCGGCCTCTACCCAGCCGCTTCCCTCCACCGGCAGCCCCTGCTGCTCCAGAAAGGTTTTCAAGTCCAGCGGCGCTGTTGGTACCTGGGCCTGGCCTTCCAGCCGGGCCAGGGTTAGCAAACCCTCCAGCAGCAGCTCCATGCGCCGCGCCTCGCGCAGTGCGCCTTCGGTGGCCCGGAGTTCCCCAGGCCGACGCTGCAACACCTCCAGGTAGCCCTTCAGGGCCGTCAGGGGGTTGCGCAACTCGTGCGAAGCGCCATAAGCGAAGCGTCGGGCAGCTTGCTCCTGCACTTTGAGCCGGTGCAGGGCGGTTTTGAGCTCGCCCATCAGGGTGTTCATGGCCCGAACTGCCGGGCGGGCTTCGGGAAGCTTTGGGGGTGGGAGCGGCTCGAGGTTTTCGGCGCTGCGCCGGGCCAGCTCCCGCGAAACCGTGTCCAGCGGGCGCAGCGACCGGGAAAGGCCAAAGGCCCCCACCGCAAAGGCCAGCAAAGCCAGTAAACCGCCCAGGCCAAGGTAGATTTGCAGCAAGTGCTGCGGCAGGGCCGCCACTTCTTCCAGGGGCGTGCCCAGGCCCAGTCCCCCCTCGTCGCTGGGCAGCGCCACCCAGAGCCAGTTGTCCCGAATCTGACGAAAGCTCTGGCCCCGGGATAGCGCCTGCTCGAGGCCCTCGGGTAGCCGGTAATCGCCCAGGTCGGTATAGGCTATGCGCCCTCCGGCGCTCAGGATAAAGCCCACCCCGCCAAACTCCTGCACCACCTGGGCTAAGTCCTGAATGCGTACCCGCCCCTGGCTGACCAGGAAACCGAGCCGGAAGAGGGCGGCCCGCTCGAGGGTGTCCTGCACGGTGCGCTGGGCCTGCCGAACGGTCAAAACACCCAGCGGAACCCAGAGCAGGGCCAGGGCCAGCAGAAGCCACAACAGGAGGCGCAACCGGAGGGTCATGGGGAGGGGTTAGGGGTTAGGGAACAGGGCACAGGGGTCGGGGGTCAGAGCAAAAGGGGTGAGTTCTATGCTGTGGGCCTCGCTTACTTCCTCAAGATATAGCCATGTCCCCGCAGGGTGTGGAGCAGCGGGGGTTCGCCCAGCGCCCGGCGCAGCGCCGAAAGGTGCACCTCGAGGGTGTTGGGCTCAACCTCCTCGCCCCAGACCCGCTGCATCAGGGTTTCTTTGGGCAAAAGCTGCTCGGGGTGCTCCAAAAAACACTGCAAAATCTGCAAGGCCTTGGGTGAAAGCTCCAAAAGCCGCTCCCCCCGGCGGGCCTCCATTTTGCGCGGATATAGCACCACATCGGCGTAGGAAAGCACTTCCAACTCGCGCTGGCTGCGGCGCAGCAGGGCCTCGAGGCGGGCCACC
>CALFDH010000150.1 GCA_937950405.1 uncultured Meiothermus sp. | reverse complement strand
ACAGGCGCACGTGCGGGATCTCGATCAACTCGAAGGCCGCCTCGTGCATGGCGGCCTTGAACTCCTTGTAGCGCTCCCAGTCGCAGTAAGCCTTGCGAACCACGATGCTGCCCTTGAGCAGGAGCCGCTCGAGGATTTTTTGAATGTTGAACTGGGGGTACTGGGCCTCCCGCACCCCCAGGGCAATGTTCTCGAAATCGCAGAACAGCGCCATGTTTTTGATTTCGGATCGGCCTGCCATAATTTGCCTGAACCAGGTTCCCTGGAATCAGTATAGAGCCTGATGGGGCCGTGGCCGGAACGCACCCTGCCGAAACGGTAACGCTCTGGTAATTTTGGAGCCCCAGACTGAGAACAGGGGTCAAGTCAAGCTGTTTTATGGAAACGAGGTGCGCCATGCCTGCAAGCCAACCTTTCCAGACCGAGTCCATCCTCATTCCTCTGGACTCCGAAGCTGCACTTCAGGGTGACCTGGGGATTCCTCCAGGGGCCAGGGGGATGGTTATCTTTGCCCACGGTAGCGGCAGCAGTCGGCACAGCCCCCGCAACCGCTATATTGCCCAGGAACTACAACAGGCCGGGTTGGCGACCCTGCTCTTTGATTTGCTGACCGCCGAAGAAGAGCAACTGGACAATTACACCCGGCAGTACCGCTTCGATATTGGCTTGCTGGCCGAACGCCTGGTGGCCTCGAGCGATTGGCTGGCCCTCAACCCCCTGACCCGGCCCCTGGAGCAGGCCTATTTTGGGGCCAGCACCGGGGCGGCGGCAGCCCTGGTCGCGGCAGCGCAGCTTCCCACGCGGTTGCGGGCGGTGGTTTCCCGGGGAGGGCGGCCCGACCTGGCCGGGGATGCCCTGGAAAAGGTCAGGGCCCCGACCTTGCTGATTGTGGGGGGGTGGGACGAGGGCGTACTGGAGCTCAACCAGCAGGCCTTCGAGCGACTCACTTGCACGAAAAAGCTGGTGGTGGTGCCGGGGGCCACCCACCTCTTTGAGGAACCCGGCAAGCTGGAGGAGGTGGCCCGCCTGGCGCGGGACTGGTTTGCCCAACACCTGGGCGTTGCAAAGGGGGCAGACCATGCTTGAACCGAAAGCCCTCCAGGCCAACCTGTTGCCGGTGGCATTGCTCCGCAAGACCTGTGATGCGAGCCAGTTTGACTTTCGGACCACGGCGGAGCTAGAGCCCCTGCTCGAGTTCCCCGGACAGACGCGGGCCATCCAGGCGGTGCAGTTTGGCCTGAAAATGCCCCACGAGGGCTACAACCTGTTTGCCCTGGGGCCGATGGGGGTGGGCAAGCAGAGCCTGGTGCGGCACTTCACCCAGGCGCAGGCCCAGCAAGAGCCCCCCGCCCCGGACTGGGTATACGTGCATAACTTCCTCGAGCCCCACAAACCCCAGGCCCTGCGGCTGCCCGCCGGACGCGGGGCAGAGCTCAAGGAGCGCATGGAGCGGCTGGTGGAGGAGCTGCGGGTGGCCATTCCGGCGGCCTTCGAGAGCGAGGACTACCGCACCCGGCGGCAGATTATAGACGAGGAGTTCAAACAAAAGCAGCAGGCCAGCTTCGATGCCCTCCAGGCCGAGGCCAACCAGCAGGGCATCGCCATCATCCGTACCCCCATGGGCATGGGGCTGGCCCCGGTGCGTGAGCGCGAGATCATCACCCCCGAGGCCTTTGAGCAGCTCCCCGAGGAGGAACAAAAGCGCATCCAGGAGGCCATGGAGGCCCTGCACCAGAAATTGCAGGCCATCCTGCAGCAGGCCCCGCAGTGGGAGAGTGAGCGACGCCAGAAAATCCGCGAACTCAACCGCGAGGTGACCCGCCACGCCATTGCCCACCTGCTGAACGGGGTGCGTGAACCCTACCACGACCTGGCCGAGGTGCAGAGCTATCTGGAGGTGGTGGAGCAGGACCTGATTGAAAACGCGGGGCAGTTCCTGGCGAACCCCAGCGAGTCGGAGAACCCTTTAGAGGCGGCCCTGGGCAAAATGCTGGCCGACAGCCGCAGCTTCGACCGTTACCGGGTGAACCTGCTGGTGGACCAGACCGGCCAGCAAGGGGCCCCGGTGGTGGAGGAAGACTACCCCTCGCTGGCCAACCTGCTGGGGCGCATCGAGTACCGGGCCCAGCTCGGCAACCTGGTCACCGACTTTACCCTGATACGCCCTGGGGCGCTGCACCGGGCCAACGGGGGTTACCTGATTCTGGACGTCCGGCGGGTGCTGTTGCAGCCGTATGCCTGGGAGGAGCTCAAACGGGCTTTGCGGGCCAAAGAGATCCAGATTCGCTCGGTGAGCGACGTGCTGGGCCTCAGCAGCACCGTGACCCTGCAACCTGCCCCCATTCCCCTGCGGGTTAAGGTGATTCTGCTGGGGGATCGGCTGCTGTACTACCTGCTTTCGGCCTACGACCAGGACTTCCTGGAGCTCTTTAAGGTGGCCGCCGACTTTGAGGAGGCCCTCGAGCGCACCCCGGAAGGGGAGCGGGCCTATGCCCGCCTGATAGCTTCGCTGGCCCAGCGCGAACAGCTACGGCCCCTGGACAAGGAGGCGGTGGCACGGGTGATTGAGCACGGTTCGCGCCTGGCTGCCGATGCCCACAAGGTTTCGGCGGCCCTCGAGGCCCTCCTTGACCTGTTGCGCGAAGCCGACCACTGGGCGGCCCAGGCCCAGCACGAGGTCATGACTGCCCAGGACATCGAGCAGGCCATCGCCCAGCAGGTTTACCGGGCCAGCCGTGTCCAGGAGCGCTTGCAGGAGGCGGTGCGGCGCGGCACCCTGCTGGTGGACACCAGCGGGGCCCGGGTGGGGCAGATCAACGGCCTCTCGGTGCTGAACCTGGGGGGCTACAGCTTTGGCCACCCCACCCGCATTACCGCCCGGGTGCGGCTGGGCAAGGGCGAGGTGGTGGACATCGAACGCGAGGTGGAGCTCGGCGGCCCCCTGCACTCCAAGGGGGTGCTGATTCTGGCCGGGTTCCTGGGCGAACGCTACGCCCGCGAGCGGCCCCTCTCGCTCTCGGCCAGCCTGGTGTTCGAGCAGTCCTACAGTGGGGTGGAGGGCGACAGCGCCTCCATGGCCGAGCTGTGCGCGATTCTCTCGGCCCTAGCCCAGGTGCCCATCCGCCAGGGCATCGCCATTACCGGTTCGGTCAACCAGCACGGCCAAGCCCAGCCCATCGGCGGGGTCAACGAGAAGATCGAGGGCTTCTTCGAGGTCTGCCGCGATGCGGGCCTGAACGGCGAGCAGGGGGTAATCATCCCCCGCGCGAACGTCCAGCACCTGATGCTGCGCCCGGAGGTGGTGGAGGCGGTGGACAGGGGGCAGTTCCGGGTCTGGGCGGTGGATTCGGTGGACGAGGCCCTGAGCATTCTGACCGGCCTCGAGGCCGGGGAGCGGGACGCCGATGGGCGCTTCCCCGAGGGCAGCCTGAATGCCAGAGTGGAGGCCCAACTGATGGCCTTTGCCGAGCAGGTGCGGGCCTTTACCGCCCCGCCCGCAGGAGGGAACCCATGAGCAAGAGCCGCCGGGTCATCCTGGCCCTGGACGTAGCCGCCCGCGACGAAGAGAGCATCGCTGCCGCTGTGGAGCTGGCGGCCCGGCTGGGGGCGGAGGTGTTGGGGTTGTTCCTGGAAGACCCCCGCCTGTTGCGCTGGGCCGACCTGCCGGTGGCCAGGCAGGTCAGCCCCTGGGGGAAGGCCCTGGAGGAGGTGCGCCTCGAGGCCCAGCTCCAGGCCCTGGCGGCCCAGGCCCAGGCCGCCCTCGAGCAGGCCGCCCGCCGGCTGGGGGTGGCCTGGAGGGCCCAGGTGCTGCGGGGGGAGCCCGAACGGGCCCTGAGCGAAGAGATTCCGCAAGAGGATGTGTGGGTGATCGGCACGGCGGGCCGGGTAATGGGTTTGACGGTGCCGACCCCCTCCGCGCTGCGCCTGGTACTGCCTGAGGCGGCCCGGTGGGTGCTGTTGCAGCCGCGCGGGAGGGCCTTCCGGCACCCGATGGTAGTTCTGCACCCCCAGGCCCGGCAGCCCGAAGCCGTGCTGGACGCGGCCCTGGCCTGGATGGATAGCCGCACTGAACCTCTAACGGTTCTGATGCTGGGGCCTGGCAGCGAGCTGGCAGCCCGGGTGCAGGCCTGGCAGGTGCGGCAGGGGGTTCTGGTTCGGCCGGTGCACCTGGAGGCGGACACCCTGGAACAGCTCGCACAGGTCTTCGAGCGCAGTGGTTGCGACGGGCTGGTGCTGGGGGCCGACCTGCCCCTGCTGGAAGGGGAGGGGCTTTCGCATTTGCTGACGCTGTCCCGCGCTCCGGTGCTGTTGGTGCGATGAAAAACGCCGAGATTGCCCGGCGGTTTCAGGAGATGGCCGAGATGCTGGCCTTCCTGGGCGAGAACCCCTTCCGGGTGCGGGCTTACGCCCAGGCTGCCCGCACCCTGGCCGACCTCGAGGCCCCCATCGAAGCAGTGGCGGCCCAGGGAACCGAAGCCCTCGAGGCCCTTCCCGCCATTGGCCCCGACCTGGCCGCCAAAATTCAGGAGTATTTGCGCACCGGTGACATCCAGGCCCATGCCCGGCTGGCCCGCCAGGTGCCCCCGGGGGTGCTTTCGGTGCTGCGGGTGCCGGGGGTGGGGCCCAAAACCGCCCGGCTCCTGTGGGAGCGGCTGGGGGTAGACTCGCTAGAAAAACTTCAGGCTGTGCTGGCCTCCAAGCAGGTGCTGGGTCTGCCCGGCTTCGGCGAGAAAAAGCGCCAGCGTTTGCTGGAAAACCTGGCCTTGGCCGAGACGGCCACCCAGCGAAGACCCCTGGGGGCGGTGCTTGGACAGGCTCGAGCCCTGCTCGAGCAGGTGCGCGCCCAGCCGGGGGTGCTGCAAGCCGAGATCTGCGGCTCATTCCGCCGCTACCGCGAGACGGTGGGCGACCTGGACTTCCTGATTGCCACCCTGACTCCAGCCCAGGTGCTCGAGGCCCTGGTGCGGCTGCCGGGCATTGTCGA
>CALFDH010000149.1 GCA_937950405.1 uncultured Meiothermus sp. | reverse complement strand
AAGGAAAGTCCCGAAGGGAGGCCCTTTATGGAACGCCCATCTAAGGAAGTTATCCAGGAGAACCGCGACTACACCCTGTTTTCGTGGTCGGTGCAAAGCACCTCGAACCCCATCCACATGACCCGTTCAAAAGGCGTGTGGTTCTGGGACGGCGATGGCAACAAGTGGCTGGACTTCAGCAGCCAGCTCATCAACATCAATGTGGGGCACCAGCACCCCAAGGTACTCGAGGCCATCAAGAAGCAAGTGGACGAACTCTGCTTTGCAGGCCCCAGCTTTGCCACCGAGCCCCGGGGGCAGCTGGGCAAGAAGCTGGCCGAAGTGACGGGCCTGGCCAAGTCCTTTTTCTGCCTGGGCGGGGCTGAGGCCAACGAAAATGCCATGAAGATGGCCCGCCTCTACACGGGCCGTGACAAGATCATTACCCGCTACCGCAGCTACCACGGCGCTACCATGGGTTCCATGACCGCTTCGGGCGACCCCCGGCGCTGGCCGGTGGAGCCGGGCATTCCGGGCATCGTGCGGGCCTTTGACCCCTACTGCTACCGCTGCCCCTTTGGTAAAACCCCGGATAGCTGCCAGCGGGAGTGCGTGAGCCACATCGAAGAAATTATCCAGATGGAAGGCCCCCATACCATCGCGGCCATCATGGTCGAGGGCATCACCGGCTCCAACGGGCTATTGGTGCCCCCCGACGACTACTACCCCAAGCTGCGGGCGCTATGCGACAAATACGGCATTCTCCTCATTACCGATGAGGTGATGAGCGGCTTCGGGCGCACTGGTAAGTGGCTCTCCACACAGCACTACGGCATCAAGCCCGACATCGTGACCAGCGCCAAGGGGCTTACCAGCGGCTACATGCCCCTGGGGGCGGTCATTGTCTCCAAGCCGATTGCCGATTTCTTTGAAGACCACATGCTCTGGGGGGGCCTGACCTACTCGGGCCACCCGGTTTCCTGTGCCGCTGCTGTGGCCAACCTCTCGGTTTACGAGGAGGAGCATCTGTTCGAAAACACCCAGGAACAGGGCCGGTATCTGGGGGAGCGCCTCGAGGCCATGCGTAAGAAGTACGCCTGCGTGGGCGATGTGCGCTACATCGGGCTATTTAGTGTGCTCGAGCTGGTCAAGGATAAAGCCACCAAGGAGCCCCTGGCGCCCTTCAACGGCACCTCCCCCGAGATGCAGAAGCTGGCGGCTTACCTCAAGTCCAAGCACATCTACGCCTTTAGCCGCTTCAACATGCTCTGGGTCTGCCCACCGCTGGTTATCAACCGCGAGGAACTCAAATACGGCCTGGACGTGGTCGAGGAGGGTCTGGCCCTGGTGGATGAGGCGCTGGGCGTGGTGGGGGCGGCTGCCGACTAGGCGAAAGTTCAAGCAAGTGCAGCCTTTTTGCGAAAGACCAACCCGAAGCCACCGGCAGTCTCGTCGGCTTGGTGTCGTGAACGGCAAAATAAAAGGCACATCTTTTGCTCAGGTATCGTCAGTCCTTTCCCTTCACCCTACCCTCTCCCACGGGGAGAGGGTTTTTTGCCCACCACTCTCAATAATGTCCCATGTGTCTCTCAAAGGGCCGTACTTGGGAAAGCTCATACCAACACTGCGCGTGAGCGGCGCTAAACGCGCCCCTCCCTTGCCGCGCCAGGGGGCGCGTCCGAGGAACTTGCATATTGCTTTTGAGTCACTCCTTAGCAGATTCGTTATTATTCCGCTATAGAAGCGCTTCCATCCTGTGCCCAGGTGGGATAAACTAGCCTTACTATGCAAATTGAGCGTTCGTTTGGGATTCTGCTTCACCCCACCAGCTTTCCGGGCCGGTGGGGGATGGGGGCTTTGGGCCGCGAGGCCAAGCGGTTTATAGACTGGCTGGCTTCCACTGGCGCTAAGTGGTGGCAAGTATTGCCGCTGGGCCCTACCAGCTACGGCGACTCGCCCTACCAGTCCTTCTCGGCCTTTGCCGGAAACCCCTACCTGATAGACCCGGAAATGCTCATAGAAAAGGGCTGGCTGGAAAATACCGAGGAACCCCCGCAGTACCCCGCCGATAGTGTGAATTACGGCTGGCTCTACGAGACCCGCTGGCCCCTCCTAAGGCGAGCCTTCACCGGGTTTCAGGCCAGGGGTTCGGCGCAGGATAAAGCGCTTCTGGAGGCTTTTATTCAGGCCGAACAAGCCTGGCTGGAAGACTTTGCGCTCTTCATGGCGCTCAAGACCCGCTTTGGCGGCAAGCCCTGGAACGAGTGGAGCCCCGAGCTGCGCGACCGCAAACCGGCAGCCCTGGCCAAAGCCCGCGAAGAGCTGGCCTACGAGGTGGCCTTGCACGAGTGGATTCAGTGGTTGTTTTACACCGAGTGGGGCAGGACCAAAGCCTACGCCGAGTCTAAGGGCATTCGGATTATTGGGGACATGCCCATCTTTGTGGCCTTCGACTCCTCGGATGTGTGGGCCCACCCGCAGTACTTTTACCTCGATGCCAATGGCAACCCTACCGTGGTGGCGGGTGTTCCGCCCGACTACTTTTCCGAGACCGGCCAGCTCTGGGGTAACCCGCTCTACCGCTGGGAGGTGATGGAGGAAGAGCACTTTGCCTGGTGGGTTTCGCGCATTCAGCAGTCGCTCAAGCAGTGCCACCTGGTACGCATTGACCACTTTCGGGGCTTTGAGGCCTACTGGGAAATCCCTTTTGGCATGCCCAACGCCATCAAGGGCCGCTGGGTCAAGGCGCCAGGTGAAAAACTCTTCAAGGCGGTGCGGGCGGCGCTGGGGGACGCGCCGATTATTGCCGAAGACCTGGGGGTCATCACCCCCGAGGTGGAGGCCCTGCGCGATGGGTTTGGCTTTCCCGGCATGAAGATTCTTCAGTTCGCTTTTTCCGACGATACCAACGTTTTCCTGCCGCACAACTACCCCAAGCATGGTAACGTGATTGTGTACAGCGGCACCCACGATAACGACACC
>CALFDH010000148.1 GCA_937950405.1 uncultured Meiothermus sp. | reverse complement strand
ATGGCCTTTGCGGTCTGCGGCCTGCCCGTAGGGGTAACGGTGAACGAGGCTGAGTGGGCCAGCATCAGCTTTCCAAGCTTCTGGGAAGACCTGGAGCGGCTAGCGGGTAAGGTTTAGTGCAGTAGCCCCAGGAGTCTGAGCCAATGTCGAAATGTACGAGCAAACTCGAAATGTCTCACCGATATGCGCTGAGGCAAAGGCAGGCTCGTATGCGCCGTGACCTCCCGATTTCTGACTTGCAACCTGAGACCCGAGACATGGGGCAACCCGTCGGCTTTTTTGCAATAGCGCTCTGGCACTGCACCTAGCACATGCAAGGCATCATCACCATAGACGGCCCCTCCGCCTCGGGGAAAACCAGCGTGGCCAAGCTGGTCGCCCAGCGCCTGGGCATTCCCTACATCTCCAGCGGCCTGCTGTACCGGGCGGTGGCCCTGATGTGTTTGCTCGAGAACGTCTCCGCCGAGGAAATCGAGCACAAGCTGGGGAAATACCGCCTCGAGCTCAGGCCCACCCCCACCCAGAACCTGGTTTTTCTGGACGGCCACGAAGTGAGTGCAGCGTTGCACAGCCTCGAGGTAGACCAGATTGTCTCTGCCGTGGCGGTGCGCCCGGCCATCCGGCAGTACGTCAACGACGTACTACGCAGAATTCCGCCTCCGTTCGTGGTGGACGGGCGCGATATGGGCAGCACGGTTTTTCCCCAGGCCCAACACAAGTTTTACCTGACCGCCAGCCCCGAAGTGCGGGCCAGACGCCGCGTCCCCGAGCGGGATGCGGCCTTCGAGACTGTACTGGCCGAAATCATCCGGCGCGACCAGGCCGACCAGCAGCAAAGCGCACCCGCCAGAGATGCCATCATCCTGGACACCAGCCACCTCGACCTCGATGGGGTGGTACGGGCCGTGCTCGAGCACATCGCCCCCTCGTCCTAATGCCAACTCTGCGCGTGAGCGGCGCTAAACACGCCACTCCCTTGCCGCGCCAGGGAGCGCGCCCGAGGGACTTACATATCGCTTTTGGGTCACTTCTAAGCAGATTCGGTATCAGTCCCGAATGGCTCGGTTTTTGTGAAGGGCGATCTAGCCCTCAAACCCCAGCAAGAAGGGGTCTTCCAGCATCTCGGCCACAAAGCGGCAGAAGCGGGCGGCGTCGGCCCCGTCAATCAGGCGGTGGTCGTAGGAGAGCGAGAAGGGCATGATGTTGCGCGGCTCAAAAGCAGCCTTCTCGGCATTCCACACCGGTTCTATGCTGCTGCGCGAAACCCCCATAATGGCCACCTCGGGCCAGTTGACGATGGGGGTGAATCCCGTCCCACCGATGCCACCCAGGTTGGAAATGGTGAACGAGGCGCCCTGCATCTCCTCGGGGGTGAGCTTGCGCTCTCGAGCCTTGGCGGCAATCTCGCCCAACTCGGCAGCCAGGGCGATGACGCCCTTTTTGTCCACATCGCGCACCACCGGCACCAGCAAGCCCGTGGGGGTGTCCACTGCCACCCCGATGTGGATGTAGCCCTTGAAGACGACCTCGTTGGTAGCGGTATCGATGGAGGCGTTGAATTTGGGGAACTGCTTGAGTGCAGCGGCAGCAATCTTCAACAAGATGGCCGTCATGGTAACCTTGGCTCCGCGTTTTTCGGCTCGAGGGGCAATCCTTTTACGCAGGGCTTCCATCTCGGTGATGTCGGCCTTGTCGAACTGGGTCACCATCGGGATGGTGCTCCAGGCCTGAGCCATGCTGCGCACCGTAGCCCGGCGGACGCCCGACATGGCCTCGCGGCGCACCGGACCAAACTTGCTGAAGTCGGGCAGTGCTGGGGCAGACGGGCTCGAGGGCTGGGGGGCAGGCGCGAGCACCGGCGCCTCACCCGAAGCAAAACGCTTCACATCGCTCTCGGAGATGCGGTAGGCGGGGCCGCTACCCACCACCTCCAGCAGATTAACCCCCATTTCTCGAGCCAGCCGGCGCACGCTTGGTGCCGCGGGAATCAGCCTGCGCTGCCCTTCCGGAGCGCTGGGTAGGGAAGCCGCGCTACGCGGGGGGGCCGGTACGCTGGGGGGTTGGGCTGCCGACGGTATGCTGGCAGGCTGGGCTGCGGCAGGCGCAGGGGGTGGCGAGGGGGGCGTTGCGGGTGCAGGCTTGGGGGCTTCCGCAGATGGCATAGCGCCGCCCAGAACCGCTATCACCTGCCCGCTTTTCACCTCGTCGCCGGGTTTGACCATCACTTTAGAAACCGTGCCCCCTTCGGAAGCAGGGGCTTCCATTACGGCCTTGTCGGTTTCCAGTTCCAACACCGGCTGCCCCACCTCTACGGTATCGCCTTCTTTGATGAGCACCCCCACCACCACAGCGGAGGCCACGTTATCGCCCAGGTCGGGTAGTTTGAGTTCTGCCATGTAATGCTCCCTTCGGTCGCGCCAATAGCTCATTGCGAATAGCGAATGGCTGTTCTTTTGCTATGGGCTATCGGCATTGGCTATCAGCGTTTGTGCGGCGCCTCCCGCTTAGGGTCTATGCCCAATTTTTTGATGGCTTCGGTGAGGGTATTGACGTTAACCTTGCCCTCGCCGCGCAGCGCCGATAGGGCCGCCACCACCACATGCCTGGCATCCACCTCGAAGAAGTCGCGCAGGGCCTCGCGGGTCTCGGAGCGCCCAAAGCCGTCGGTGCCCAGACTGTGGATGGGGCGGTTCAGGTACCCCGAGAGCAGGTCGGGCAGCACCTTCATGTAATCCGAGGCGGCCACAATCGGGCCTTCGGTGGGGTTCAGGCACTGCGCCACATAGGGCAGCCTGGCCTTGCTACTGGGGTTCAGTCGGTTCTGCCGGGCGGTCTCCTGGGCTTCGTAGTAGAGGGCTTTGTAGCTGGTCGCGCTCCAGACGTCGGTGGCGATGTTGTACTCGGCGAGCATCTCGGCAGCCTTGATAACCTCGTTCAAAATGGTGCCCGAACCCAGAAGCTGCACTCGAGCCTTGGGCTTCTTCAGCTCGCTCTTTTTGAAAAGGTACAGGCCCTTCAGGATGCCCTGGCGGGTATCCTCCCGTGGCTCGGGCATGGCGGGCTGGACATAGTTCTCGTTCATCAGGGTGATGTAGTAGAAGATGTCCTCGCCGTCGTGGTACATGCGCTTGAGCCCGTCTTGCAAGATCACGGCCAGCTCGTAGGCAAAAGCCGGGTCGTAGGCGGGCATGTTGGGCACCGGCAGGGCCAGCACATGGGAGTGGCCGTCCTCGTGCTGCAAGCCCTCGCCGTTCAGGGTGGTACGACCTGCGGTGGCCCCCATCAGGAAGCCCTTGGTGCGCTGGTCGCCGGCGGCCCAGACCAGGTCACCTACCCGCTGCAGGCCGAACATCGAGTAGTAGATGTAGAAGGGAATGGTGGGTATGCCGTGGTTGGCATAAGCCGTACCGGCAGCGATAAAGCTGCACATGGCCCCGGCCTCGTTGATGCCCTCTTGTAGCAGTTGGCCGGTCTCGGACTCGCGGTATACGGTCACGGTGCCGGCGTCTACCGGGGTGTAGAGCTGGCCCTTGGGCGAGTAGATGCCCACCGAGCTGATGACCCCTTCCATGCCGAAGGTGCGGGCCTCGTCAGGGACGATGGGCACGATGAGTTTACCCACCTCGGGGTGGCGCACCAGCTTAGTGAGCATCCGCACGAAGGCCATGGTGGTGGAAATTTCCCGCCCCCCAGAGCCCGCTAAAAACTCCTCAAAAAAGGCCAGGTCGGGGGTGTTAAGGCGGTACTCGCGCACCCGCCGCTCGGGAATCAGCCCGCCCAGGGCCTTGCGACGCTCCAGCATATAGCGCACCTCGGGCGAGTCCGGGCCGGGGTGGTAGAAGGGGGTTTTCTCGAGGTCCTCGTCCGAAATCGGAATATCCAGCGAGTCGCGGGCCTCGCGCAGGTCTTCTAAGGTGAGCTTCTTGACCTGGTGGGCCACATTCTTGGCCTGGGCGGTGGGGCCCAGGCAGTAACCCTTGACGGTACGGGCGATAATGACCGTGGGCGAGCCCCGGTGTTCAGCCGCCGCTTTGAAAGCTGCGTAAATCTTGCGGTTATCGTGCCCACCGCGCGAGAGGGTCAGGCGGTCGAGGTCTTCATCGGTCATGCCCTCGATGAGCTTTTGCAGGGCCGGGGTGGTGAAGAACTTCTCGCGCAGCTCCTTGCCACCGTAGGCGGCATAGCGCTGGCTCTCGCCGTCTACCAGCTGCTCCATGCGCTCGAGCAGCACCCCTTCGGTATCTCTGGCAAACAGTTCGTCCCAGGCACTTCCCCAGACCACCTTAATCACGTTCCAGCCGTTGCCGCGATAGACGCTCTCGAGCTCCTGAATCACCTTGGAGTTGCCCCGCACCGGCCCATCGAGGCGTTGCAGGTTGGCGTTGATGACGAATACCAGGTTGTCGAGTTCTTCGGAGGCCGCTACCCGTAGAGCGCCCAGGGTTTCGACCTCGTCCTGCTCACCGTCCCCCAGGAAAGCCCAGACCTTGGCACTGGTCTTGGGCTTGAGGCCGCGGTCTTCCAGGTAGCGCATGAAGCGGGCCTGGTAAATGGCTTGCAACGGCCCCAGACCCATACTGACGGTGGGAAACTCCCAGTAGTCGGGCATCAGCCAGGGGTGGGGGTAGCTGGCCAGGCCACGGCCCGGCCCGCCCAGCAGTTCGCGGCGAAACTTGCCCAGGTCGTCCTCGTTCAGGCGGCCCTCCAGGTAGCTGCGGGCGTACACCCCAGGCGACATGTGCCCCTGATAAAAGACCAGGTCGCGGTCGGGGGAGTCCTGACCACGGAAAAAGTGATTGAAGCCCATCTCCATCAACTCGGCGATGCTGGCATAGGTGGAGATGTGCCCGCCGATGCCATCGGCCTTTTTGTTGGCCTGTTGCACGATGGCGATGGTGTTCCAGCGCAGGATGTTGGCGATGCGCTGCTCGAGCTCGAGGTCGCCGGGGTAAGGTGGCTGATGCTCTACCGAGATGGTATTCACGTAAGGGGTGTTGACTTTGTCGTGGATGACCACCCCGTGGCGGTAGGCGTAGTTCTCGAGCATCTCCATGAGCTGTGCGACCCGGTCACGGCCCGCAGACCGCAGGATGTACTCGAGGCTTTCGCGCCACTCCTGGTTCTCGAGGTCTTCCAGTTTAATTTGCTCTTCGGCAGATAGCCCCGCACGGGCAGCAATCAGTTCGCGGTCTTCAACCATGGGGCGCTCCTTTGAGCCGGTAGCCGAAAGCCCCTGGCCGACAGCTTTCTGCTTCAAAACCTGCGGCTTTCAGCATTGGGCAACTATTCTTTGTCATCAGCCTTACATTACAGCAGATATCTGCAAAGCCAATCGTAAGGAAGTCTGTTTTTTACAGCTTATAAAAAACTTTTATCAAATGGCAAATTTGACCACTGCTATCTTCGTGTCCAATGAATCAATCGGGTTTTTCAGATGCCTGGCAAGCTCTTGCAATGAAGCTTCGGCAAGAGGGCCGAAAACCCTGCAGTTCGGGGATAATGGCGTCATCCGAAAAGGCAGCGGGGGCCACCGCAGCGCCTTTTTGCGCAGTAAACCTGGTCAGGTACTCGCCGTCCTGGGGATCTCGGTAAACCTCGGTGTGACCGGCGTTAAGGTTGACAATCCAGACCTCACGAACCCCGTTCTCGGCGTAGCTGGGCAGCTTTATTTCGCGATCATACTTGATACTGCTGTCCGCAACTTCGATCTCGAGAAAAGCGTCGGCAGGGGTCGGGTGGGCAGTGGTGTAGAAATCGTCTCTGGGCTTCAACAGGGCTACGTCAGGCCTGGGAAGCCCCAGGTCGCCCATGCGTAGGGGGTTCTGACTGCTTACCAGGGCACGGTTGCCAAAAAACCGCTCCAATAGCTTGCCCAAGCGAATTATCGTGCCCGCGTGACCCTCTCCAATCCCCAATTCGTAGACCTCTCCATTGATCAACTCAATGCGCTTGGACGGGTCGAGCAGACCGGCTCTGTCCATTGCCAGCAGCTCGTTCACCGTCCACTTTTTTAGCGTTACAACAGTCATCTGGATAGCGCATTCGGGCTTGGCCGCGATAAGGCTTTTATCGTTTTCCCCTTTCCCTCTCCCCTTGCGGGAAAGGGTGACTACGCCGTTGGTTAAGTTGCGCTTGTATTAGGTCTAAATACGCATCCAGGCTGCACCAGAAAATCATGTTCCAGGCGCAATACCCGCATGATTTTCGATCATCCCGGCAACCAAAACACAGGCGGGAGGAACATAGTACACAGCCGTATAAATACCCGTGCAAAGTGTCCATTGCGACACGAACTATGCAGTACGCTCTAGCAAAAGCCGCAGCAGAAACCTTTTCGTTCCTCCCCTACCGTGTAGGGCCTGTAGGGGAGGTTAGGTGGGGTTGCTGAGCTGCGACTTTGCGTACTCGGGCGGTTGAGGGCCTCACCCAATACCCTCCCTCACCCTCCTCCCTCACCCTCCCTACGACGTAGGGAGGGGGCTTTGTGTCAATCCTCCCGGAAACCCGGAGGTGTACGGACATCTCTACGACGCTGTACTTAGATTGTGGTTTTTAGCCCACTACGGCCCCAGCTTGCGCTTGAGGTACAAAAGCAAATCTTCCAGCGCCGTGCGCAGGGCTCGCTGCTCGCGCAGGATGGCCTCGATGCGGTCTTCGGGGGTGGCCAGGGTGAGGGTTTTGAAGATCATGTTGGTGTTGCCGCAGCGCGGGCAGGGGATGGTGGGGGGCGAGCTGGTGGGGGCGTAGAAGATGCGGGTATTGTCGCGGGTACAGAGCATGTACTTGGCCCCTGCCGCTTCGCCACGGCGGATGGCCTCGGCGAGTTCTTTAGCCTCCTCGGTGGCGTAGCCCAGGAAGAAGTCGCCCCCTACCTCCTCGATAGAGGGCAACACCTCGCGGGTGGCGGTCAGGTCGGACTTAAGGCCGCGCGGGGCGGTCCAGGAGATGCCGTTCCACTTGAAGTGGCGCAGGTGGCGCTTGCGGGCTTTGTCTTCAATTTCGACGATCAGGTTGACCTCGGGGTCTTTGGGGTAGTAATAGAGCCGGACTGCCGCCACTCCACTAAGCGCAGGCTCCGGAGGCATGGTGTAGGAAAGAGGGCCGTCAACCTTCAGGCGGCTGCTGTAACCTACCAGGTTCTGCAGGTCGTAGAGGGTCAGGCCCGGGTGCTCAAAATCGCCCTCCAGGAAGGCCCGCACCTTGGCAAAGGCTTGCTCGAGGCCTACATCTACCATAGCTGGCTAAAGTCTACCATCCAGGTCAAGGGTCAAAAAACCGCAGCCTGGGGGCCAGACTACCGAGAGGTTGTTTTGGCTATCGGCCATAGACTATGGACTATCAGCGTTGCTTATGCTATCGCCCACGGGCCCGGGCGCCAAACCGTATAATGGCCCCTTGTGTTGATTCGCGCCGGTGCCACCGACTTCCCCCTATCCAGGCCCCCCCAGGTGCTCGAGGTGGGCTTTGGCGACGGGCGCTTTACCGCTCAGATTGCCCGCCTGTATCTTCGCCGTTTCTCGATGGCAAGGTGACGGGCTATCACTCCACCCGCTGGGCAATCTTTCCCAAGACACCGCCCCAGGTGCCCCTTTTTACCAGCCATACCCACTTTATTGAATGGACAGAGAAGGATCGCGCAAAACCCCATCAAAATTGACCCGGAAAGGTTCACCCAAAACGTTCCCCAGGGGAATTGATTG
>CALFDH010000147.1 GCA_937950405.1 uncultured Meiothermus sp. | reverse complement strand
AGCCTGGAAAGGAACGCATCGTGCAAGGCGCAAATAGCCGAGAGCGGAGGGGTGTTGGTATGGTCCAACTAAAGTCCGTACTTATACCAACTCTGCGCGTGAGCGGCGCTAAACGCGCCCCTCCCTGAGGCTTTTATCGTTGTCCCCTTTCCCTCTCCCCTTGCGGGAGAGGGTGGCAACAGCGCCGGCCAGTAAGGTGCTCTTTTGGCCAAATACAACAATTCTGGCGGTAACTGCTGTCGCCGGGTGAGGGGTTGAAACGACGATGCCCAGGCAAATGATAAGAGCCTGCCCCTCCCTTGCCGCGCCAGGGGGCGCGTCCGAGGGACTGGTATATCGTTTTTGGGACACTTCTGGGCAGATTTGGTATTACTCTTTGGGCGTAGGGAGGCGCAAGCCCAGCCAGCGGCTCGAGAGGCGCAGTCCAATGGTCACCAGCGCACCCAGCACCACCGCCAGCGCCGAGTAGGCAGGCAAAAAGGTGTAGATCAGAAAAACCACCGCTGCGCCCCCGCTCGCCGCCGAGGCATAAAGGTCGCGGTTGCGGTAAAAGATGCCGGGAATCTCGCCCGCCAGCACATCGCGCAGAACGCCGCCCCCCACCCCCGAGACCGTGCCCACAAACACACACCCCCAGAAACCCAGTCCAAAGGCCAGGGCCCGTTCTGCCCCCAGCGCAGCAAACAGCCCAAGGCCCAGGGTGTCGAAGTAGTAGATGGGGCGCTCGAGCCGACCCATAGGGCGGTAAAACCGCCACACCAGAAGCGCCACCAGGAACACCAGCCACAGCACCGCCTCGTTGCGGAGCGAACCTGCGGGCAGTGAACCCACCAGCACATCCCGGATGGCCCCACCGCCAATAGCGGTCACCCCTGTCAATACGATGATGCCCACCAGGTCAAAGCGCTTTTGCACCGCCACCAGCGCCCCCGAGACCCCAAAGGCCAGCAGGCCCATCCAGGCCAATAAGTCGAGCAGTTGCCAATGTTGCATAAATCCGGAGGGTCACTACTGTTGATTCGAGTTGTTCGCCCTAAGTCGTAAACCGAGGTACCGAAAGCTCGAGACCGTTAGCTAAAGTGATAGCGTTTTCTGGTCTGCGACCTGTGCTTTTTCCAAGAGGGCCTATCCCTTGTCCCCCTGCCTGTCCGGAATGGGCTCGAGGTAAATCATCACCCGGCACTGGGCGTGGTCAGGGGCCAGCCCCTCGGAGGTCTTGAAGGTGAGGCCCACCCGGCTTTCAGGCAATCCGGTCAGGAAGGCCAGGTTTTGCTGAATAGCTGTGCGGTGCGGCCCCAGCTTGGGACGATCCAGGACCACCACCACCGAAATCTGACCTAAACGATAGCCCTGATCCCGTACTTTTTGCAGCACCACCTCGAGGATCACCCGGCTTTCCAGGCCTTTCCATTTGGGGTCATGGTCGGGGAAAAAGCTGCCAATATCCCCCAGCGCAAAGGCTGAAAGCAGGGCATCCGAGAGGGCGTGCAGAATTACGTCGCCATCGGAGTGGGCAATGGCACCCCGCTCACTCTCGATGCGAACCCCTCCCAGCCACAGCTCGCGTCCCTCACCCAGGCGGTGCGAATCCTCCCCGTAACCAATGAGCAGTTGAGCCGTTGTAGATTTCTGTGCCACGTACTTATCCTAACTTTTCTGGGCTCAAAGCCCAAAGCCGAAGGCTAAAAGCAATCTCGACATGCAACTCGAGGCCCGTGACAAATGGCCCATACTGGAGACAGTTCAAAAAACCGGCTTGACTACACAGTCGTACAAATGCTTTTGCAGATGTATCCATTTGAGTTGAGTTGCACGGCTCTGCCACGGCCCATGCGGTGTTCTCTGGCAGAAGCCGAAGCAGACGCCTTTTCATTCCTCCCCTACGTCGCAGGGGAGGTCGGGTAGGGTTGCTGAAGAGCGCACTCTCACAGCACTCAGGGCCTTGCCCAATACCCTCCCCCACCCTCCCTACGGGGTAGGGAGGGGGTTTTAGGGCCATAGCTCATGAAACCTATCGAAGTGTATGGGTATCTCTACGACGCTGTATTGACTGACACCCTAACCAGAACAGAACCCTCGACCCTCGACGCTAAACCTACGACCCCTTTTAGAATGGACTCATGGCGATCTACATGGTGTATGAAGACGCACTGGCCCTGATGAAGCGCTGGACCCCTTCAGAAAGTTTGCAAAAGCACATGATGGCAGTGGAGGCTGCCATGCGGGCCTATGCCCGAAAATACGGGGAGCCCGAAGAAAAATGGGCCATTACCGCAATCCTGCACGATTTCGACTATGAAAAGGCCCCCGAAACCCACCCCTTCAAGGGCGTGGAGATGCTCCGCGAAATGGGCTACCCTGAGGATGTCCTGGAGGCCATCCTGGGCCATGTGGACGTACCCGAGCACCCCCGCAACTCCCTCATGGCCAAGGCCCTGTTTGCTGTGGACGAGCTGGTGGGTCTGATTACCGCAGCGGTTTATGTGCGGCCCGACAAGAGCATCCTGAGCCTGGAGTTGAGCAGCCTGAAAAAGAAGTTCAAGGACAAGGCATTTGCGGCCAAGGTAGACCGTGAGGGCATCGTGCGCGGAGCCGAGGAACTAGGGGTAGACCTGGACGAGCACATGGCCTTTGTGCTGGAGGCCATGAAACAGGATGCCAAACGCCTTGGGCTGGCATGAACCACGCCCCGGCTCGCCGTAGGGTAGGCTGAAGGGGTGAACTTCCTGCGCTTGTGGCTCCCTTTGCTGGCCCTGCTGGGGCTGGCCTGGGGCAAGAGCTACTCCCTCGAGCGGGTCGAACAGGACGTATACCTGCAGGCCGATGGGCGGGTGCGGGTAGTGGATGTGCGTACCTGGCGCTTTGACGGCGCCTTCCGCGAGGTCTTCCTGGAGATTGACCCCCGCCGGGGGGGCCAGGTGCGCTTTGAGGAGGCTAGCGCCCTCGACGATGGCCGACCCATCAGCTACGAAGTGCAGGGCAACCGCATCAGCCTGACCGCCGGCCCCCCTGACCGCTCGGGCAACCTGCCCGTACTGGCCGAAAACCAGAGCCGCACCTTCCGCATCAGCTATACCCTCACGAGCGAAATCGCGGTGGCCAGCGATGCCGCCCTCTTTGACCGGCAGGTCCTGGAACCCGAGCACGCGGCAGTGGGTAGCTACGTGCTGCGTATCCATGCCCCGCAGGCTGTGCCGGAACGGTTCCGGGTGTTCATCTTTACCGGGCG
>CALFDH010000146.1 GCA_937950405.1 uncultured Meiothermus sp. | reverse complement strand
CGCGCCAGGGGGCGCGTCCGAGGGACTTGTATATCGCTTTTCGGTCACTTCTGGGTGGATTTGGTATTAGTATTGGGGCGTGATTCAGGCCGTTCTGTTCGACTTAGACGAGACCCTCATCCTCGACCACCCCGTCTCCCTGCACGCCTTGCGGAGCTGTGCTTTTTATGCGGCCTCCTGGTACAGCCTGGACATTCCACGCCTTATTCAGATGGCCGAAACCACGGCGGCACGCCTGTGGAGGTCGTCTCCGGTGTTTGAATACACCCAGCGTATTGGCCATAGTGCGGGGGAAGGGCTATGGGCTCGCTACGAGGTGCAAACCCACCCCGCATTGAAAACCCTGCACGACTGGGCGCCGGACTTTCGCGTGGCTGTCTGGCGCGAGTCTCTGGAAGAGCAGGGTGTGCACGATGATGCGCTGTGCGAGGCGCTGGCTCACCGTTACCTTTCTGAGCGGCGCCTGTACCCGCGCTACCCCGAGATTGACCCCCTACTAAAGGCACTTTCGGGCTACAAGCTGGGTATTGTGACCAACGGCGTCCCCGACTTGCAGCGGGAGAAGCTTCAGGGCTCCATGTTGCAGGATCGCTTTCAGGCCATTGCGGTATCGGGTGAGCTCGACATCGGCAAGCCCCAGCGCGGCATCTTCGACCACATCTGCCAGGAACTCGGCGTTGAACCTTCGGCCTGTGTCATGGTAGGCGACAACCCCGAGCGCGATGTGGCCGGGGCTGCCAGCGCAGGCATGAAATCGGTCTGGGTTGAGCGAGGCTTCAAACCCAAAGACCTCCAGTACCCCGCCGACCTCGAGGTCTCCAATCTGCTGGAGATGCTGCCCTGGCTGGAGGCCCTGTGACCTATCAAGAGGCCCATCGGCACTCGATCCACCACCGCAGGGAAGTATTGCAGAGTGAGCTGTGCGGCTGCTTTTACTGCCTAAGCCGGTTTGCTCCAACCCAACTGCCCCTACTGTGGCATTGAGGCTGTGCTGGGCTCGGCTTCGGGCATAGATTTGAGCGAAGAGTTCCTGCGCCAGATGCGGGAGCGCTATTCCTAACGCAATGCCTTCAGGGCTAGCTTGATGAGTTCCTGTGTACCCGCCTCGGGGTTTTTCTGGGCAATCTCGGCCACCACGCTCCGCACCTGGCTTTCGCGGAAACCCAGCGTGACCAGGGCCAGCTCGGCCTCCTGGGTGTGGGTACTGCGAACGATGGCGCCGCCTTCGCCCATCAGGTGGGCCGGTACCTTGCCGCGCAGCTCGAGGGCAATCCGCTCGGCCAGCTTCTTGCCCACGCCCTGGGCCGCTGTGAGCAAGCGTAAATCGCCCTCGGTCAGCGCCCTGGCCAGCAGGGCCGGGGTTTGCGAGGAGAGCAGGTTGAGGGCCACCCTGGGCCCCACCCCCGAGACCGTGAGCAGTAGCTCAAATAGCTCCAGACTGCGTTCGTCGGCAAAGCCAAAGAGCGAGAGGTCGTCCTCGCGGACGACGAGCTTGGTGTGCAGGGTGGCTTCCTGCCCTTCGCTGAGCTGGGCTAGCGTGGAGGCCGGGCAACTGGCCTCCAGCCCCACACCCCCTACCAGCAATACGGCGCTGCTCTGAGACTTTTTGAGTACCGTTCCTCTGAGGTAGCGAATCACGCCGATAGTCTACTTTCCCTGAAACCGGGCGGGGCGTTTTTCGTAGAAGGCCTGCACGCCCTCCTGGTGATCCTCGGTGCGGCCCGCTACCTCTTGTAGCAATGCCTCGTACTCGAGCATCTCTTCCAGGGTGGCGCTGGCGCTGCGCCGCAGGGCCCGCTTAATTAGGCCGTAGGTCTTGGTGGGCCCCTGGGCGAGCTCGAGGGCCAGCTTCCCAACCTCCTCCGAGAAGGTTTCGCTGGCCATGACCCGGTTCACCAGGCCCAGGGCCAGGGCTTCCTCGGCCTTCAGGCGGGGCGAAAGCACCGATAGCTCGAAGGCTTTTGCATACCCCAGAATGCGGGGCAGGTGGTAGTTCATGCCTGCGTCGGGAATCAGCCCAATTTTGCTGAAGCCGGTGGTAAAAACGGCATCGGCAGCCGCTACCCGCAGGTCGCAGGCCAGCGCCAGCGATAGTCCGGCCCCCGCAGCGGCGCCGTGGATGGCCGCCAGCACGGGTTTTTCCAGGTTGGCGAGGCCCTCCACCACCGACTGGTAGTTGCGCAGGTGGGCCTTGTAGGAGATGCGCTGGCCCTCGAACTCGCGCAAATCCTGACCCGAGCAAAAGCCGCGGCCCGCGCCTCGCAGTACCACCACGCGCACCTCGGGCGCGGGGGCTTCTTTGGCCAGCACCTTGCCGAGCTCCCGTAGCATCTCGGTGGTGAGGGCGTTGATGGCCTCGGGGCGGTTCAACGTGAGGGTCAGGATGCCCTCGTGCAACTCTTTTAGCAAGACGTTCATGCAACCTCCAAAGCGGCGTTTTCTGTAGTTACTGTCCCTTCCATACCGGTTTGCGTTTCTCCACAAAAGCCGTAGTGCCTTCCTGCTTGTCCTCGCTACCAAAGGCAATCAGGAAGTTGCTGCGCTCGAGGCCCAGTCCGTTTTCCAGGCTCATGTCTTGTGCCCGGTTCACCGCATCCTTGGCCAGTCGCGCGGCCAGGGGCGCCCGGCTGGCGATGGTCTGGGCCAGCTCGAGGGCCTCCTCAAGATACAGCTCTACCGGAACCACCCTGTTCACCAGCCCATGCTGCAAAGCCTCCCAGGCCGAGAGCACCCGTCCGGCCAGAATCACCTCCATAGCCAGGTACTTGCCGACCTGCCGGGTGAGGCGCTGGGTGCCGCCGCCGCCGGGAATGATGCCCAGGTTAATCTCGGGCTGGGCAAACCGGGCGGTATCGGAAGCCACAATCAGGTCGCAGATCATGGCCAGCTCGCAGCCCCCGCCGTAGGCGAACCCCGAAACCGCCGCAATCAGGGGTTTGCGAACCTTGCGCAGGGTCTCGTACTGGTCGGCCCGGAGCCCCCGCATTAGGTCGCTCAGGCTGGTCTGCTGAAACTCGGCGACGTCGGCCCCGGCGGCAAAGGCCCGCTCGTTGCCGGTGATAACCATAGCGCCGATGGCTTCGTCCTGCTCGAAGGCCCCGATGGCCCGGGCCAGTTCGCGCAGGGTCGCGGTATTGAGGGCGTTGAGTTGCTTGGGCCGGTTAAGCTTGACCAGCCCTACAGGCCCATGGGTTTCGACCAGAATGTTCTCGTACATAAGGCTCCTAAGGTTTTATACCAACTCTATTCGAACGCGCATCCTATGGGCCAGCCATGTCAAAGACTTGCACACGCATCGCAGAGCCTTTGGCTTTGAGCTTTCGGCCCTGGGTGTTGCCGAGATTGGGGATTCATCAAAGCTGAGAGTTAAGGTGAAGTTGGTATTGCTTGAGCCGCTCTGCTGGGAAGCGTTCGTTTTCCCAGACGTCAATAAAGGCGGTACCTGCGGCCAGCCTGGCACTGTGGGGCACGCCACCGGGAATATGGTAATAATCGCCTTTGCGAAAGACCTTTCGCTCGCCGCCAATCTCGAACTCCACCTCACCCTCCAGCACCACGCCCCACTGTCCGTCGTGGGCGTGCTCGGGCACCATGGTTTCCTCCTGCACCTGGGCAAACCCCACCTGCCCCTTGTGCCCCGAAAGCACCGCCATGTCCATGCCGGGCCAGATTTCCACCTGCTTGAAGGCTTTGAACCACTCTGGAAAGACGCTCATGTTTTTGACCTCGGTCTAAAGCTTATCGCCTGGGCCAAGATCCCTACAACCGCCCGGTTTTGCTTTGGGCATCGGCTATCTGCTATTGGCTATCGGATGCAGGCGTGTTAGCATTCTGTGCTAGTTATGGCGCTGATTGTCCAGAAATACGGTGGAACCAGCGTGGGCGACCTCGAGCGCATCCACAAGGTGGCCCAGCGCATCCACCACTACCTCGAGAAAGGGCACCAGATTGCCGTGGTGGTCTCGGCCATGGGCCGCATGACCGACGAGCTGATTGCCCTGGCTAAGCGGGTCAACAAACGTCCACCGCAGCGCGAGCTCGACATGCTCACCACCATCGGCGAGCAGCAATCGGTGGCCTTGCTCTCGATGCAACTGAGCGCCATGGGTATCCCGGCCCGGGGCTTTACCCAACACCAGATTGGCATCACCACCGATGGGCGCTTTGGCGATGCCCGCATTCTGCGGGTGGAGCCCCGGCTCATCCAGCAAGCGCTGGATCGGGGCGAGGTGGCGGTGGTGGCGGGCTTCATGGGCACTACCCCCGAAGGCGAGCTCACCACTTTGGGGCGGGGCGGCTCCGACACCACGGCGGTTGCCCTGGCCGCGGCCCTGGGGGCCCAGGAGTGCGAGATTTTTACCGATACCGAAGGGGTCTACACCACCGACCCCCACGCCATTCCCGAGGCCCAGAAGCTCAGCAGAATTGGCTACGACCAGATGCTCGAGATGGCCGCGTTGGGGGCGCGGGTGCTGCACCCCAGAGCGGTCTACTACGGCAAGCGCTACGGGGTGAAAATCCACGTGCGCAGCAGTTTTTCCTATAACCCTGGCACCTTAGTGACGGAGGATGGTATGGAACTCGATCGCCCTGTGACGGGGGTGGCCCTCGACGATGAAATTGCCCAGATTGGCCTGGTAGGCATCCCTGACCGGCCCGGCATCGCAGCCCAGGTCTTCGAGGCTTTAGCGCGCAAGGGGGTGGCCGTGGACATGATTATCCAGGGGGTACCCGGTCACGAGGCCAGCCGTACCCAGATGGCTTTTACGGTCAATCAGGATTTTGCTGAGGAGGCCATGGATGCCCTCGAGCCCGTTCTGGCCGAAATTGGCGGCGAGGCCCAGCTCCGCCGCGACATCTGCAAAATTTCCATTGTGGGGGTGGCCCTGGCCTCCACCCCCGGTATTCCGGCCCGCATGTTCCAGGCGCTCTCGAGCGTGGGCGCCAACATAGACATGATTGCGACCAGCGAGGTGCGGATCTCCGCTATTATCCCCTTGCAGTCGGCGGAGGCTGCCCTGCGGGCTGTGCACAGCGCTTTTGAGCTGGACAAGCCGGTGGTAGGCTAGCCCAAGGGTCAAGCCACCCCAGGGCGCAGCAAGGAGCCGTATGAGCGAGTCCCAAGGCTATTCGGGCAAACACTACCTGACCTGGCAGGACATCACCAACCTGGTTTCCAGACTGCTGGGCCAGGTCAACCCCAACGACTTCGACTGCATTCTGGCCGTTACCCGGGGCGGCATGATTCCGGCCTGTTTGGTCTCCGAGGCCACCGACCAGCGCAATATCCTGACGGCGGCGGTGATGTTCTACACCGATGTGGGCGAGACCATCAAAGACCCTGTTTTCCTCCAATTTCCCTCGGATAGCCTGCTTTACGGCAAGCGCATCCTGATTGTGGACGATGTCTGGGACTCGGGCAAAACGGCGGTGGCGGTGCGGGAGCGTATCAAAATAGCGGGCGGTCAGCCGCAGGTGGCGGTTTTGCACTACAAGCCCCGCAAAAGCCAGTTTCCGGGCGATGCCCCCGACTATTTCGCCGCCGAGACCGATGCCTGGATTGTATATCCCTGGGACCCGGCGCAGGGCTGGACGACCTTAGGACAGGGGGCCGGTCAGGCCTGATGATTGCCTGGGAAAAGACTTGCTTCAATCTAGCCAGAGATGAGGGCGCACAACCGTGCGCCCTTTGCATTTATCTGAAACTCGAGCCTTACTTGATCAGCCCCAGTTGCAGCACCGCATCCCGTTCTTCGGCTAGTTCCTTGGCCGTAGCGTCCATCTTGCTACGGCTAAACTCGTTGATGTCCAGTCCCTGAACAATCTCAAAGTCGCCGTTCTTGCAGACGCAGGGGTAGCTGTACACCAGCCCCTCGGGGATGCCATAAGAGCCGTCGGAGGGGATGGCCATGCTTACCCAGTCGCCCTCGGGGGTGCCCAAGGCCCAGTCGCGCATGTGGTCAATGGCCGCGCTGGCCGCCGAGGCTGCGGAGGATGCGCCTCGAGCCTCGATAATTTCCGCGCCGCGCTTGGCTACCTTGGGAATGTAGGTGTTGGCGTACCAGTCGTGGTCGCCCACCAGTTCGTAGGCGCTTTTGCCCCCCACTTCGCAGTGGTAGAGGTCGGGGTATTGCGTTACGGAGTGGTTACCCCAGATGGTCATTTTCTTGATTTCGGTGACGGGCACCTTGAGGCGGGCCGCCAGTTGGGAGATGGCCCGGTTGTGGTCTAGGCGGGTCATGGCGTGAATCTGGCGGGGCGAGAGGTTGGGGGCGTTTTTGTAGGTAATCAGGGCGTTGGTGTTGGCGGGGTTCCCCACCACCAACACCTTGACGTGTTTGCGGGCATTATCTGAAAGGGCCCGGCCCTGGGCCGTGAAGATGGCCCCGTTGGCCTGGAGTAAGTCCGCACGCTCCATGCCCTGTTTGCGCGGCATGGCCCCGACCAGCAAGGCATAGTCGGCATCGCCAAAGGCCACGTTGGGGTCGTCGGTGGCCACAATACCTGCCAGGGTGGGGAAGGCGCAGTCCTCGAGCTCCATAATCACCCCATTGAGGGCCTTGAGGGCCGGGGTGATTTCCAGCAGTTGCAAGATGACCGGTTGATCCTTGCCCAGCATCTCGCCCGAGGCGATGCGAAACAGCAAGCTGTAGCCAATCTGACCGGCTGCACCGGTTACGGCGACTCTGACAGGGGATTTCATCGGTAAACTCCTTTCGGGGGCCAGCGCCCCGCATAACCGCTCACGATAATAACGCGCTTCAACTGAGAATGGCGAGGACGAAGCCTGGGGGTAGCTACACCAGCGCAAAAACCCGCACGACTCTACCACTAGACCCTAACAAGGCTCTGGCTTTAGCATGGGCCGTATGACGGTGAGTCGCTATTACGATGTCAAGCGAGATGAGCGAGGCAAGCGTTACCTGGAGCCATTTATCCAGGGTTCATTGCTCCTAGGGCTGCCTCTTCTGAACAAGGGAACCGCTTTTACCCATGAGGAGCGCAAAGCGCTGAGGCTCGAGGGTCTCCTGCCCCCCCACGTGACCACCCTCGAGGAGCAAAAGCAGCGCAACTACCGTCGCTACCGCCTGATTGAAAACGATCTGGAAAAACACATCTTCCTGCGCAACCTACAAGACCGCAACGAAGTGCTCTTTTTTGCTCTCTTTGCCGACCACATGAGCGAAATGCTGCCCATCCTCTACACCCCAACGGTGGGCGAGGCGGTCAAGCAGTTTTCCCATATTTACCGCTTCCCCAGGGGCTTTACGGCCTCAACCGATAACATCCACGAAATTGACGAGGCCCTAGCGAACGTCCCCCTCAATGATGTGCGCCTGGCGGTGGCCACCGATTCTTCGGCCATTCTGGGCATCGGTGACCAGGGGTTTGGCGGCATGGCCATCTCCATCGGCAAGCTGGCCATTTACACGGCGGCGGGCGGGCTGGGCCCCGACAAAGCCCTGCCGGTGGAGCTGGATGTGGGTACCAACCGGGCCGACCTGATCAACGACCCCCTCTACCTGGGAGTGCGCCACCGGCGGCTTTCCGGCGACGAGTACTACGCCTTTATGGATCGCTTCGTGGAGGCTTTTCGCCAGCGTTACCCCAACGCGGTTATGCAGTGGGAGGACTTTGGCAAGGACACCGCTTTCACGGTACTCGAGCGCTACCGCAAGGTGCTTCCCTCCTTCAACGACGACATCCAGGGCACCGGCGCAGTCACCCTGGCCGGGGTCCTGTCGGCCTGCCGGATCAAGGGCCAGAACCTCTCCGATCAGCGCATCCTGGTTTATGGGGCCGGGGCCGGGGGCGCGGGGGTCGCGCAGGCCATTCTGGATGGTCTCATACGAGAGGGTTTGAGCGAGGCCGAAGCCAAGGAGCGCCTGTTCGTGCTCGACTCGAAGGGCTTGTTGCTCAGCAGCCGGAGCATGGAAGACTACAAGAAAAAGTTCGCCAAAGACCCGGCCCTGGTTCAGGGCTGGCAGTTTGAGGGCGAGGCTCCCAATCTGTACGAAACCATCGTTAATGCCAGAGTGACGGTTTTGCTGGGCCTGTCGGGGCAGCCGGGTTCCTTTACCGAGCCCATCGTGCAGGCCATGCTGGCCCACACCGAGCAACCGGTTATTTTCCCGCTCTCCAACCCTACCAGTTCGTCGGAGGCCATTCCGGAGGACATCCTGCGCTGGACCCAGGGCAAGGCCCTGGTGGCTGCCGGGAGCCCCTTTGCCCCGGTGGAACTGGGAGGCCGAACCTACGCAATAGGCCAGGGTAACAATGCGTTCGTGTTTCCGGGATTGGGCTTTGGTACGGTGCTGTCCAAGGCCAAAGAAGTTTCGGATGACATGGTGCTGGAAGCGGCGTATGCCCTCTACGACTACACCAGCAAGCACCACCCCGACCGTGTATACCCCCCTACTTCGGAGTTGCGGGAGGTGAGCCAGTACGTGGCCTCGAGGGTCATTCGCCAGGCCATGAAGGAGGGGCTCGCGCGCGAAGAGCGTCTAATGGGCCTCAATATGGAGGCCATTCAGGCCTACGTGGCCGAGCGGTTCTGGCAGCCCAAATATCTGCCCTTCAAACTGTCTAAATACGATTCCTAGCCGGCGACCTGGACTGAAGGCAGTCTGCTCGACCCATGGCGAGGGGCCGTTCTTGCCGTGCTGTACGGGATAACCGAAATAAATGACAAAAATTTGGTATAGATTTTCGTATACTTTATATATCAAGGGCTTTTAGCCCGCTTTGAATATGGATAAAAAAGACCGCCCCGTGTACATCATTTCGGTTGCAGCCGAACTGGTGGATATGCACCCCCAGACCCTGCGGTTGTACGAGCGCAAAGGCCTCATTCAGCCCAAGCGCTCGGGGGGCAAGACCCGCTTGTACTCGGAACGGGATGTCGAGAAACTCCGGGAAATACGCCGTCTGACCCAGGAGCTTGGGGTCAACCTGGCGGGGGTCGAAGAGATCATGAAACTACGCGACGAGCTATGGACGCTCGAGCAGCGCTTTCGGGAGGAAGCTGAGCGTCTCAAGGCCGAACTTGGCGAGAAGCTGGAAGCCCTCAAAACCCCCCCAGCCCTCCCCGCTCCTGGCGAGAGTAAGAAGAAAATTAGCGACAAAGAGCGGCCTGTTTACATTATCTCGGTGGCCGCCGACATTGTGGGTATGCACCCCCAGACCCTGCGCCTGTATGAGCGGGAGGGCCTGGTCGCGCCCAGCCGAACCTCCGGCAAGACCCGCCTCTACTCTGAACGAGATGTGGAAAAACTAAAGGAAATACGCCGTCTTACGCAAGAATTGGGCGTTAACCTGGCCGGGGTAGAGGAGATCATCCGCCTGCGCGACGAGCTAGATATCCAGCAAAACCGCCTCGAGTCGGAAATAGCCCGCCTGCGCCTGGCCCTGTTGCGCGAACTGACGCCGCAAAAAAGCGAGCCGCAGAAGAAGGCGAAAAATACGGCAGGCTAGCCGAAAGCCCAAAGCCAAAGGCCCAGGCGCTTATCATTTGCTCGGGCATCGTTGTTACAACCCCTCTCCCGGCGACAGCGGTTACTGCTAGAGTTGTTTTATCTGGCAAATCGAGTACCAACTAGCCAGTGCTGTCGCCACCCTCTCCCGCAAGGGGAGAGGGAAAGGGGAAAACAACAAAAGGCTGCCGAAGGCCGAAAGCATTGGCGATGCCGCCTCATGTAGGGTCATTGCGAATCCAGGTTCACCGTGGCTTCAGCGGAAGCCTTAGTGCATAGGCCAGCCCTGTAAACACGGTCAAGCCCGCCAGGCCGCCAGCGGCCAGTGGCAGGAGGTTCTGCCAAAAGAAGGCTGGTATGCCAAACTGTATCGCTACCGTGTAAGCTACCCAGCCGGCGGGGAGCGCTGCCAGCACGGTTTTTCCCACTACCCGCCCCACCTCGGTGGGGGTAACCATTTGAAAAGCCTGCAAGCGCCGGGTGTAAATGACCAGGCCCAGCCAGCCGGCGATGGCTGTGGCCAAGTTCAGCACAAACAGACCCTGTTCGCGGAACAGCCAGTAGCCAAAGGTGTTGAGCAGCGCTACCATTACCGTCACGCTGACCGCCTGACCTACCTGCCCCACCGCGTAGAAGCCGCGCAGCAGCAGTTGATTCAGTCCCCAGGGCAGCAAGGCCAGGCCCAGCGCCGTTACGGTCTGGGTGGTAAAAGCCCGGTTGGCGTCGGAGAAGTTGGCGGTAATGGCATAGAGCGTGCCCACCACCCAGGGAGCCAAGGCAACCATCATGGCGGCCGCAAAGGCCAGGGGCACCGCCAGCCGGGCCATCATGCGGCGGAGCAACTCGCGGGCTGCCGGTAGGTCGCCGCCGCCCGCCAGCGCAGAGAGCCGGGGAAAGGCGGCCATGGCGGGCGAGACGGCCAGCAAACCCAGGGCGGTGGTAAAGATGAGCTCTCCGTTCTGGAAGCCCGTTACGGCGGCTGAGGGGTAGGCGGCCAGGATACTGAGCAAAACCAGGTTCAGAAACTGCCGCACCGAGGTGGTGAAGGCAAAGGGGCCGATGCGGGCAAGGGCCAGGCGGAAGGCCGGATGCCATTTGAACTCGAGCCCATACCCCTTGAGGGCGGGAAGCTGCACCAGGGCTTGCAGTGCGCCCCCCAGCGTGACCGAGAGGCCCAGGGCCACCACGCTGCCGGGAAATAGCAGCATGAGCACGATGGAGCCCAGATTGAAAGCGATGGGGCTGAAACTGGTGAGGCCGAAGCGCTCGTTCGACTGGAGCATGGAGGAAAAGAGCGAGGCCATCGAGATGGAGAGCAAAAAAGGCATCACCAGGCGGATCATGAGCACCAACTGCTCGAAAACCGCCGGATCGCGCAGGGGGCTGGCCTGGGCCAGGGAAAGCTCGGCGAGCCAGAGCAGGGCGCTGGCAATCTGGGGTGCGAACACCAGGCCTAGGCCCAGGATGACCAGATTAACCCCCAACAAAAAAGCCCCAAAACGCCGGGCGAAGATCTGCGCTTCTGCCGCTGGCAGGCTGGTCAGCACCGGAATCAGCGCGTTCTGGATGGCCCCCTCGGCCAGCAGTTCACGCAGCAGGTTGGGAATGCGGTACGCCACCCAGAAGGCATCCTTGAGGGTATCGGGCAGGGGTAGGTTGGTCAGGATGGTCTGGCGCACCTGACCCAGCAGGCGGCTGGACAGGGTACCGGCCATGACCAGGAAGGTGTTGCGAACAATGCGCGACATGAGGAAGATGGGGTTCAGCCAGTCGAATGCTCGTGCTGTGCAGTATGGCCGAAGGCAAGCCAGAAAAAGGATACCCTGAAACCTGAGCCTTGCTGCATCTGGCCCGTTCCCCGCTAGTCCCGCCAGTGCACTCTGCTCCCCGCAGGCGACTTCTCGACCTGCAAGCGGGCGGGCAGGCGTTCGGCCAGGGCTTCCACGTGGGTCACGATACCGACCAGGCGGCCCTGGGTGGGGAGGGCTTCCAGTATTCCGGCGACCTGCTCGAGCGTTTCGGCATCGAGGGTTCCGAAGCCTTCATCCAGGAAAAGCGCCCCAATTCTGCCGCGCGAGAGATGCTCCGAGAGGGAAAGGGCCAGTGAGAGGCTGGCCATAAAGCTCTCGCCGCCCGAAAGGGTTCGCACCGGGCGAAGGGCGTCTGTCCAGCGGTCGAGCACCCTGTACTCGCCCTCCTCGAGGCGCAGGCTGTAGCGGTTTTGCGAAAGGGACTGCATCAGTTCGGAAGCCCGGCTCAGCAGGCCGGACTGGTAGCGCTCCAGCAGGAAGTCCTGGAAGCGGTCGCCCTTGAGGTCCTGGGCTAGTTGTTCCCAGAGGTCGGTTTGTTTGTCCAGCTCCGCTTTTTCCTTTTGGGCCTGGCGTTTTCGGGCAAGCTGTTTCTGTAGCCGATCCAGATCGGTTTTTTTGCCCCCGAGGCGTTTTTTGGTCTCATCCAGGGAGGATTTGAGCCCTGCCACACGATTTTTTTGCTCCGATACCTGCGCAGGCGTAACCGGCTCCTGACCACTCAGGGCTTGCTCGAGCTTGCCGAGCAGGGAGACAATTTCCACCCCTTCACGTTCGTGGGCTTTTTGTCGTTCCTGCAGGGACTTGGTTTCCTCAGGGGTAAGGCGGGCTTGCCGGACGGATTCCCGGTCGTTGAATCCCGCTCCTTGCACCAGGGCTTGTACAGCCGCCTCCTGGCGTGCCTGGTTGGCCTGCAGAACCCGCTCTACCTCAAGCTGACTGGAGACTTTGTTTCGGGTATCGCTCAGGCGGGCCTCGAGTTCGTCCATTTGCCGCTTCAGGGCTTCCAGGGTTTGCAGTTGGTTTTGCAGGCTTCGGGCGTAAGCCTCAACCCCCTGACCGCCGGTGGCCGCACGGATCTCGGCGGCCAGTGCCGCCAGGCGCTGGGCGCGCTCTTCGCGGACTTTTTCCAGCGAGCCCAGTTCGCGAACCTGGGCCTGAATCGCTTCCAGTTCGGCCCTGGCTTCGGCTTCTTCCTGTTGCCGGGTGTTGAACTGTTCTTGCAGCCTGGGCAGGCTTTCCTCTAGTTGCTTGCGACGGTCTTGCTTGACCTTGTATTCGGTGCGTAAGTCCTCAAGGGCCTGGGCCTTGGCCTTCAGGTCGGCCTCCATCTCGGTCAGGTCGGGCAGGTCGTTGGTCTGGGGTAGCTGTTCTACCGGATGCCCACAGAGGGGGCAGGGCTCACCCACCCTGAGATGGCGGCGAAACTGGTAAATACCCTGGCGGGTTTTTTCCTGCTCGAGGGTCTGCTCGAGCTGCTCGTACTCGGCCCGGGCGGACACCCCGGCGGCTTTGAGGTGCTCTAGTTCCTGGTTCAGTGCCTGGTAGGTTTGCTGAGAGGTTTGTAGATCGGCCTGTAACTGCTTATGAGCCTCAGCCATGCGCTGGTAGCGTTCGGTTAGCTTGTGCAGTTGATCAAACTGCCGCTCGGCATCGCGCAGGGCATCCAGGCGGTCTTCGTCGAAGGGCAGGGGCGCTTGGTGCTGCAGGTTCAGGGTGCCGCCATAGCGTTTGAGCTGGGCTTCTTTGGTTTGCAAAAGGGGCACCTGGGATTGCTTCGCCTTGAGGGTTTCTAACCGGTCTGGCTCAAAACCCTGCCGCAAGGCGGCCAGTTGGGCCTCGAGCTGGCCCAAGGTCTGCTGCTCGAGCCCCAGAGCCTTCTGGGCTTTTGCGAGGTCGTTCTGGGCAGCCTGGAGGGCTTCCAACTGGGGCCACAGGCGCTCGGCTTTTTCGGCCCGCACAAGCCTGGCCGCAATTTCGGCCATGCGGGTCTGGTCGTTTTGCCAGGTTTTCTGGCGGCGGCGCAGGGCCTCGAGTTCGGCAAACTGCCTCTGGCGTTCCTCCAGGGTACGCAGGGTTTGTTCGGCGCTTTGAAGCTGGCTACCCAGGTCGCGCTCACTACGCTCGAGCCCCTCGATTTCCTCCCGGATAGCCGAAACCCGCTCTTCCTCGGCCTCCGCCAGCGCATCGAGTTCGCCTTGCAGGCGGGCCCGTTCCTCGCCCAGGGTTTTGAGCCGGGCGGCTACCCGCTCCCGCATGGCCTTAAGCGATTCCAGACCGTAGAGCTTGATCAGGGTTTCGCGGCGCTCTCTGGGTGAGCCCCGCAGGAACAGGTCGAACTGGCCCTGGGGCAACAGGATGGCGCGGGTAAAGGTCTCGTAGTCCATGCCCAGAATTTCGGCCAGCTTGGCGTCGAGCTCCTTGACCTTTTCGGAGGCGGGGTGGGTTTTCCAGTCGGTGTGCAGGAGATACTCGAGGCGGTTCTGGTTCTCCTTGCCCACCACCCGCACCACCCGCCAGGTCTGCTCTCCCAGGGCAAAGGTCAGCTCCACTTTGGCCGAATCGGCCTGGGGGTGTTTCAAATCCTTCAGCCCCGTCGAACCGATGCGCGGGGTGGTCTTGTAGAGCGCGTAGGTCATGGCATCGAGCAGGGTGCTCTTGCCCGAACCGGTCTGGCCGGTGATGGCAAACAGCTCCACATCATCGAAGCTGATTTCCTGTGGTTCGGCATAGGCGCCAAAGCCTTCAATACGCAGTTTGAGCGGTCTCATAAAAAAGTTGGAGGAGAAGGGTCAGGGGCGGGCTACTGAGTGCTGGCGGCATATACCTCTTCGTAGACCTGCCTGAAAGCGTCCAGCAACTCGGTGCTGGCCTCGCTTGAGCCGGCCTCCTGGCGGTACTGGGCATACGCCTCCACCCAGTCCAGGTTTTCCACCGCTACCGCGGCCGATACAGCTTCCGCCTGTTCGGGGGTGTGGAACTCGACCTCGAGCAAATCCGGTAGCTCTTTGAACATGCGTTCGCGCAGGGCTGGGTTGCCCTTTCCTTCAATTACCACCTTGCTGTAGCCCTGGAAGTCCCGAATTTCGTTCCAGCGCCGATCCAGCGAGTCCCGGCTGACCCGGAAGGTCTTGAGGGGTTTGCCCCAGCGCTCGTTTACCTGGTGCCACTTGGGGGGTTGCCCTGGCTCAACCTCCAGAATGAGCGCCCCCCTGGGGCTGTCCTCGCTCTCGCCAAAGTCGAGCTGGATAAGCGACCCCGCATACCAGGCCACGGGAGACTCGCTTACCTGTTGCTGACGGTGCAAATGCCCCAGCGCCACATAGCTCAGGTTCAGGGGAAAATGCGAGGCCGGAAGGGCGTAGCTGTTGGTGGTATAGAAAGTGAACTCACCCCCGCCCAGCCTGGCGCCTTCTACGGTCAGATGGGCCATGAACAGGTTGATGTCGGCATCACAGCCTTGCGCAAGGTGGGCAATGACCTGGCGCATACCCTCGGAGTAGATGCCCTTCCACTGGGAGGTGTCGCCACTCAACAGATGGTGTGCCTTGACCAAACGGCGCTCCGAGAGGAAGGGGAGCAGGGCTACCTTGGCCCCGTTGCTCCTGGCCACCCCCCCCTCCTCGACAAAGCGCAGGTTGCCAAACACGGTTGCTCCGGTGAGCGAGAGCAGGGGAGAGAGGGCCTCGAGGCGTTCGCGGCTGTCGTGGTTACCGGCAATCACCAAGGCTGGAATCTTGTTCTCACGCAGCCCCAAAAAAAACTCGAACGCCGCCGCCTCGGCCTCGGTGGAAACGATACTCCGGTCAAATAGATCGCCCGCTACCAGAACCAGGTCTATTCGTTCGGAGCGCACCAGGCGCAGCAATTCCTGCAAGGCTTGGCGAATCTCAGGGGTTCGCTCGCGCCCTTTGAGCACTTTGCCCAGGTGCCAGTCTGCTGTATGCAGAATCCGCATGGGCTGATTGTACTTTTCCTGGCGCGTTTTGGGTATTTTTAGTACGGCTTCGTGGAGATACCCATACACTTCAATAGGTGCCATGAGCGATGGCCCTAAAACCCCCTCCCTACCACGTAGGGAGGGCAGGGGAGGGTATTGGGCAAGGCCCCGAACCGATCTGCTGTGTGAAGGCGCTCTTCAGCAACCCCACCTGACCTCCCCTACGTCGTAGGGGAGGAAGGAAAAGTCGTCTGCTTGGGCTTCTGGCAGAGCACACAGCATGGGCCCTGGCATCACCGTGCAACCCAACTGAGATGGATACATCTGGAAAAGCATATGTAGGACTGTGTATTTAGTCCGAAGGTACGAAATCCTTCCAATCAAAATCGTTTTTGGATTTATGTTTGATTGCCTGGGCTATGGGCTGTCCACAATCCGCGTTCTATTCAGGCCACCACCATCGGCTTCTCGAGCGGCTTTTCGGCCAGGGCTGCCTTGGTGCTCTCGATGGCGACCTCGATCATGTCGTCGGTGGGCTCGCGCACGGTGAGCATCTGGAACTTGAAGCCAATCCAGCGGAACAGCCGGGAGATGGGGTCCTGGTGGGCCGCCGAGTAGCGCAACACCTCAAACGAGACAGCCGCCACCACCGGAATCATCAGCAGGCGCGGGATGATCCAGTACCAGGCCACCGTGAGAGGAGGGAAGAAGCTATAGACGAAAACCCCCACCACCGCCGTAAAGGCGATAAAACTGGTGCCGCAACGGGGGTGGTAGGCCGGCTGGGCCCGCACGTTTTCCACGGTGAGCTCGAGGCCCTTCTCGTGGGCCGCAATGGCCTTGTGCTCGGCCCCGTGGTACATGAAGAACCGCTGCATGTCCTTCATGCGGCCAATAAAAACCAGATAGCCAATCAGGATGGCGGTCTCGAACAAGCCCGCCACCACGTAGAACAAAAAGCGAAACCGCTCCTCGTCCACCAGCAAGCCTGCCAGCCGGGCGGGTAGCCAGACAAACAGCGCCAACCCAATCACCAGCGAAACCGCCAGGGTGCCGTACATGGCCGCGCCAGAGATTTTCTCCTCTTCTTCACCCGCCAGCTCACCGCTGCGCGAGAGCGATTTGTAGGAGATGCTCATGGCATCCCACAGGGCCACCACGCCCCGAATCAGGGGCAGCCGGGCCCAGGGGTATTTTTTGGTCAGCGCGACCTCTTCGTGCCGCTCCACATGAATCTGGCCGTTGGGCAGCCGGACGGCTAGTGCCCAGGCATCGGCGGCTTTCATCATGACCCCCTCGAGGGCCGCACTGCCCCCCAAAGCAGCCTGATTCAGAAAAAACCCCAGTTTGCGAAAAAGTTGCATGGCTGTAACCATTACCTTCATCCGATTCATTTTAGCCCATTGTGACGACCACACGACAGAGCGGCATGAGAAGGGGTGTCAAACCTGGCAGAGGAACATTAAATACACCGTCGTAGAGATGTTCATACACTTCCAGGTTTTTGAGAGGATTGACCTAAAGCCCCCTCCCTACTGCGTAGGGAGGGCTGGGGAGGGTATTGGGCGAGCGCCTGAATCGCTCCACTCCACGAAGGTGCTGCCCAGCAACCCCACTTAACCTC
>CALFDH010000145.1 GCA_937950405.1 uncultured Meiothermus sp. | reverse complement strand
GACCCCGAACCTCCCCCTGGAGGAACCTATGCCTTACATCCAACTCAAAACCCCCATTCCCGGCCCCAAAAGCCAGGAACTCCAATCGCGCCGGGCTGCCGCCGTGACCGCTGCGCTGGCCCAGGCCAACCCCGTTGCGGTCAGGAAAGCCCACGGCTCGCTGGTCGAAGACGTGGACGGCAATACCCTTATTGACCTGGCGGGCGGCATCGGGGTGCTGGCCGTGGGGCACGCCCCCGGTAGCGTGGTGGCGGCCCTCAAGGCCCAGGCCGATGAACTGCTGCACATGTGTAGCATCGTGGCTAACTACGAGCCCTACGTGGCCGTCTGCGAGGCCCTGAACCGGCTTACCCCCGGCGACTTTCCCAAAAAAACCCTGCTGGCCAACGGCGGGGCCGAGGCGGTGGAGAATGCGGTCAAGTTCGCCCGTCGCTACACCGGGCGCAGCGGGATTATCGTCTTCGAGGGGGCCTACCACGGGCGCACCAACCTGACCATGGCCATGACCAGCAAGTGGGGCCTCTTCAAGAAGGGCTTTGGCCCTTTTGCCCCCGAGGTCTACCGCCTGCCGGTGCCCAACCTGTACCGCACCCCCGAGGGCATGACCCCCGAGGCGTATGTGGACTGGGCCTGCTGGAACCTCGAGAACGCCCTGACCGCCCACATAGACCCCTCGGCGCTGGCGGCCATCGTGATTGAGCCGGTGATCGGCGAGGGGGGCTTTATACCCGTACCACACAAGTTTTTGCGTAAGATCCGCGAGGTCTGCGACGCCACAGGCGCGGTGATGATTGCCGATGAAATTCAGAGTGGCTCGGGCCGCACCGGCAAGCTCTGGGCCATTGAGCACAGCGGGGTGGTGCCCGACCTGATCATTAGCGCCAAGAGCCTGGGGGCCGGGATGCCCATCAGCGCCGTGACGGGCCGGGCCGAGATTCTGGACGCCCCGCACGTGGGCGGGGTGGGCAGCACCTACGGCGGCAACCCCCTGGCCTGCGTGGCGGCCCTGGAAGCCCTGAAGATACTCGAGTCCCCCGGCTTCCTGGACAGGGCCCAGCACATCGAACGCATTGTACGCGAGACCTTTGAGCCGCTGAAAGCCGAGATTCCGGTGCTGGGCGATGTGCGCGGGGTGGGGGCCATGATGGTGCTCGAGTTCGTCAAAGACCCCAGAACCAAGGAGCCCTGGCAGGAGTTCGCTATGGAGACCATCAAGCTGGCCTCCCGGCGGGGCGTGATTCTGATCCGGGCCGGGCTGTACACCAACTGCATCCGCTTTTTGCCCGCCCTGGACATCCCCCAGGAGATGCTCCGCGAGGCGCTCTCGGTGGTGGCAGGGGCCATCCGCGAAACCTATCAGGCGATGGCCGCAGTGAAGGCTTAGTCACATAAGTTGAGGGTTCATTCCGAACGAAGCGCAGTGAGGAATCTTGTGCAGTACTGTCCACCAAGTTCACAATTCCCATGCAGCACCAGATTCCTCGTCGCACCGCGTGCGCCTCGGAAAACAGCGCAGCGTCAAAGTAAAGCCTAGACCAGCCGCAGCGCATCATCCGCCATGAACGCTCACGAGCTTATCTCTCGCTTGCCGGGGGCCATCCAGCAGGCCCATGCCCGCCAGCGACCCCACCTGCGCGAGACCCCACTGGACTACTCACTGGCCCTCTCCCAGATGACCGGGGCGCGGGTCTGGCTGAAGCTCGAGAACATCCAGCCCACCGGCTCCTTTAAGGTGCGGGGTGCGCTGAACAAGCTGCTCTCACTCCCGCCCGAGGCACTGCAAAAAGGGGTGGTCACGGCCAGCAGCGGCAATCATGGGGCTGCCGTGGCCTATGGGCTTCAGAAGCTGGGGGGCCGGGGTCTGGTCTTTGTGCCGGAGGGGGCCAGCGCCACCAAGCTGGGGGCCATCCGGCGCTACGGCGCCGAGCTTTGTGTACACGGAACCAGCGGCGACGACACCGAACTCTACGCCCGCCGCTACGCCGAAACCCACGGCCTGGTTTACATCTCGCCTTACAACGACCCGGACGTAATCGCGGGCCAGGGTACCATCGGCCTCGAGCTCACCTCTCAGAGCCCCGAGCCCCTGGAGGCGCTCTTCGTAACTGTAGGGGGCGGGGGGATGATGGCCGGTATCGCCGCCTATCTCAAATCGGTGAGCCCCAACACCACCATGGTGGGTTGCCAGCCCGAAAACGATGCCGCCATGTGGGCTTCTGTTCAGGCCGGAGGCATCGTGTCCATCGAGGCCCGACCCACCCTTTCGGACGGGAGCGCAGGGGGATTGGAGCCCGGCGCCATCACCTTTGAGCTCTGCCGTGGTCTGGTGGACGACTGGGTCACGGTGAGCGAAGCGGAAATCAAATACGCCATGCGGCTTTTTCTGGAAACCCAGCACCAGTTGCTGGAAGGCGCCGCCGGGGTGGCGCTGGCAGGGTTTCTGAAGCGGGCCGAACACTACCGGGGTCGGCAGGTGGGGGTGGTGGTCTGCGGCGCCAACATCGGGCTACAGACCCTGCGGGAAGTCTTGCAGTAAAGCGGTTTGAACGGTATCTTGACGGCAAAAAAAGGAGTGAAATATGCGAATCCTGCCTGCGTTGTTTGCCGCCCTGGGGCTGGCTATGGCCCAGGGTACCCTCCAGCTTTACACCTGGACCGACTACATAGACCCCAGCATTGTCCGCGACTTTGAAAAGGAGACCGGCATCAAGGTCCGCATCACCTACTACGAGTCCAATGAGGAAATGCAGGCCAAACTCCAGGCCGGCGGGGTCAGCCAGTTCGACCTGGTGGTGCCTTCGGACTTCATTGTGCCGGTGCTGGTTAGCCTGAACCTCTTGCAACCCCTGGACAAGGGCAAGATTCCCAACCTCAAAAACCTAGACCCCAAGTTCACCAACCCCCCCTACGACCCCGGCAACCGCTACACCGTGGGCTACCTGTGGGGCACGGTAGGGCTGATGTACCGCACCGACATCTTCAAAACCCCGCCCGCTTCCTGGAACGTGCTCCTCGACCCCAAAGCGCAGAAGGGGCCCTTTACCTTCATGGACTCTTCGCGCGAGATGCTGGGCATTGCCCTGCGCTACCTCGGCCACTCGGTCAACAGCACCAACCCAGCCCAGGTCAAAATGGCGATAGATGCCATGCTCGCTGCCAAGCGCAGCCGCAACTTCAAGGGCTTCCAGGGCGGGGTCTCGGCCACCAAGCTCCTGCTGGCCAACCAGGCCGTGGCGGTGGTGGTCTACAACCAGGATGCCCTGCGGGTGGCCGAGGGCAACCCCCGCTACGGCTTCACCATTCCCAAGGAGGGCAGCACACTCTTCATCGACAGCATGGCCATTCCGGCCAAAGCACCCAACCCGGAGGCCGCCCACCGGTTCATCAACTTCATCCTGGACGCAAAGATTGGGGCCCGCCTGGCCGAGTACCAGCAGTCGGCCACCCCCAACGCGGCGGCCAAGCGGCTGCTGAAGCCCGAGATGCTGAAAAACCCCGCCATCTGGCCTACCCAGGCCCAGATGAAGAGCCTCGAGTTCATCCTCGACCAGGGCCGCAACAACCGCGTGCTGGACGAGGCCTGGACCCAGGTCAAGAGCCGCTAGCCAGAACCCTACCCACGGGCAACCTGCACCTTTTATGCGTGAAATCCTTTTGAGCCCCGACCAGCGCTTTGCGGTGGTGCAGTCCGAGCCCTGGATGGCACAAGCGCTTGAGGCCATCCAGCAGGCTTCCTTTCCCTCGCTCTCGAGGGACGAACTCATCACCGCCGAACACTACCAGGCCCACACACAGGTGTTTCCGGAGGGGCAGCACGCGGTGGTGGAGCGCGAAACCGGCCAGGTGGTTGCCTGCTCCACCGACTTTCGCACCCGCCTCGACCTCAAGCACTACCAGCACAGGTACATGGAGGCAGTGGCGAACAACTGGCTCTCCAACCACGACCCCCAGGGCGACTGGCTTTACGGGGCCGACATTGGCGTCCACCCGGCCTTTCGGGGCTTTGGGCTTTCCACCCTGCTCTACACCGCCCGGCAAAACCTGGTGCAGCGGCTGGGCCTCAAGGGCCATGTGGCCGGGGCCATGCCCAAGGGCTTTGCCCCCTACCAGCGCGACCTCTTTATCGAGCAGTACGTGGCGCGGGTGGTGCGGGGAGAGATGTTCGACCCGGTACTCTCCATCCAGCTCAAACGCGGATATTGTGTCTGGGGCATTATCCCCGACTACCTCGACGACCCCAGTTGCGGCAACTACGGGGTGTTTATCATCTGGCGGAACCCGGACCTGAAAGGCAACCCATGAGCGACCTGCTGTTCCATGGCGGTACTATCCTGAACCCCCGCCTGAAGGGGGCAACGTATGCTTTAGAGCCCCTCGAGGCCCTCCTGGTTCGGAAGGGCCGCATTGCCGCTACGGGCAGGCTCTCTGACCTCGAGAGCCTGGCCCCTTCAGCCCAAAAGGTGCATCTGGAAGGCCGCCTTTTGCTTCCCGGCTTCAACGATGCCCATGTGCACATCTGGAAGGTGGGGCAGCTTCGCACCACCCTGCTCGACCTGCGCGGCGTAGCCTCGCTGGCCGAGCTCTACGCCAGGGTCGAAGAACGTGCCAGGATGCTGAAGCCCGGCGAGTGGTTGTGGGGGCGCGGCTGGAACGAGGCCCTGCTGGCCGAAAAAGCCATGCCCTCCAGGGCAGCGCTGGACAGGCTGGCCCCGCAAAATCCGGTGCTGCTGACCCGTACCTGCGCCCACATCCACGCGGTGAACTCCCAGGCCCTAGCGCTTGCCGGCATCACCCCAGAAACCCACGTTCCCGGTGGGGAAATCCACTACGACCAGGGCATCCTCTACGAGACCGCCTACGGACTGGCCTTCAAGGCTATGGGTGAGCCCAGTCAGACCCAGTACGAGCTGTGGGTGAAGGCGGGCTGCGAGTACCTGCGCTCGCTGGGCGTCACCAGCGCCACCGACCCCGCCGTAGACCCCCCGCTGTACGCCGCCTACAAAGCCCTGGCCGAGCGCGGCGAACTGCCCATCCGGGTCAACCTGCTCTACATGCGTCGCCCGGACGGGGGCGCCGAGACCTTCCCCCTACCCGAGGAACACGTTTCAGACTACCTGCGCTGCGACTCGGTGAAGTTCTTTGCCGACGGGGGTCTCTCGGGGGCCACCGCCGCCATTTCCAGGCCGTACAAAACCTTAGAGCCCCCCCAGTACGGCATCCTGCGCTTCGAGGATGACGACCTGTTTGAACTGGCCCTGGAGGCCCACCGGGCAGGCTTTCGCATCGGCACCCACGCCATTGGCGACCGGGCTTTAGATCAGGTTCTGCGGGTGTACCAAGGGCTCTACCAGACCGCCCCCGGCCCCCGCCACCGCCTCGAGCACTTCGGGCTGGCCGGCCCCGAACACCTGGCCAAAGCAAACCAGCTCGGCATCATTGCGGTACCACAACCGGTATTCATTCGGGAGTTGCGGGCCAACTACGAGCGCTACGTGCCCGACGAGTGGTTCTGCCGCTGCTTCAACCTGCGGGCCATGTTCGAAGCGGGCCTTACGGTAGCGTTCTCCTCGGACGGGCCGGTGGTGCGCCAGGTGGAGCCGCTGAACGGCTTGCAGGCCGCGCTCTGCGAGCCTTTGTGCCCGGGCAATCAGGTCAGTCTGGAACAGGCTATCTGGGCCTACACCATGGGCGGGGCGGTGGCCCAGGGAGACGAGGGCAACCGGGGCAGCCTGGGGGTAGGCAAGTGGGCCGACCTGGTGGTGCTGGAGGGCAATCTGTCCGACCCCTACAGCCTCTCGGTTCATCGCACGATGGTCGGCGGCGTTGCAGTATAGCGGCAGAGCCCGCCTGCTTGGTGCACAACCTGACAGCTACTGATCGGAGTTCCTATGGAGTCCACCACAAATATTCGACCCCTGCAAACCCAAGACCTGCCAGCCTATTTCCGGCTGCGCACCGCCCTGTGGCCAGACAGTGTCGCATGCTTTGAGCGCGAGGTATCGGAAATCCTGAATAGAGGGCATCTGGCAAGTTTTGTGGCCCAACGAGAAGAAGAACTGGTGGGCTTTGTGGAAGTCTCGCTGCGGGCCTATGCAGAGGGCTGCGATAGCAGCCCGGTGGGCTACCTGGAGGGGTGGTACGTGGCCCCTGCGTACCGGGGTGTCGGCATCGGGCGCAGGCTGGTGGAGGCCGCCGAGGACTGGGCCAGGGCCAAAGGCTGCACCGAGATGGCCTCCGATACCGAGCTGAACAACATCCAAAGCCAGCAAGCCCATATAAGCCTGGACTACCAGGAAGTTGAACGCATCGTGTGCTTTCGTAAATCGCTGTAAAAGAGAGGCATCATGACCCCCACCACCCACATTGACCGCAGCAAAGTGAAAACCCTAATGCAGGCTGAAACTCGGCTATTCGCCGAGCGCCACCCCCGGTCGCTCGAGCTCTACCACCGCGCCCAGAACTCGCTCCTGGCCGGGGTGCCCATGCACTGGATGACCCGCTGGCCGGGGGGTTTCCCGATCTTCGTGGCCGAGGCCAGGGGCGCAACCTTTCGCGATGTGGACGGACTGGAGTACATAGACCTGTGCCTGGGCGACACCGGGGCCATGACCGGCCACTCGCCCAAAGCTGCCCTGCCCGGCATCATTGCACAGCTCGAGAAGGGCATTACCACCATGCTGCCCTCCGAAAATGCCTTCTGGGTGGCCGAGGCGTTGCAGCGCCGCTGTGGCCTCAAGTACTGGCAGTTTGCCCTCTCGGCCACCGACGCCAACCGCTTCTCGCTGCGGCTGGCGCGGGCCATGACCGGCAGGCCCAAAGTGCTGGTCTTCCACGGCTGCTACCACGGCACCGTGGACGAGGCCTACGCCTGGCTGGTAGATGGGAAGCCCGCCAGCCGCCCCGGCAACATCGGGCCCCAGGTAGACCCCACCCTTACCACCAGGGTGGTGGAGTGGAACGATGTGGCGGCCCTGGAAGAAGCCCTGCGCCCCGGCGATGTGGCGGCGGTGCTGGCCGAGCCGGTGATGACCAATGTGGGCATCGTGCAGCCCCAGCCGGGCTACCATTCGGCCCTGCGCGAGCTAACCCGCCGCTACGGCACGCTGCTGATTATGGACGAAACCCACACCCTCTCGGCAGGGCCGGGGGGCTACACCAAAGCCCACGGCCTCGAGCCCGACATCCTGACGGTGGGCAAGCCTCTGGGCAGCGGCATTCCCAGCGCTGCCTACGGCTTTACCGAGGCTGTGGGCCAGCGCGCCCAGCAGGTCATCCAGCCGCCCTATGCCGACACCGGGGGCATTGGGGGCACCCTGGCGGCCAACGCCCTCTCGCTGGCGGCCATGCGAGCTACCCTCGAGCACGTCCTGACCGAAGCCGCCTACGCCCGCATGATCGCCCTGGGGGAGCAGCTCGAGGCCGAGGTACGCGGGGTAATGGAACACTACCGCCTGCCCTGGCACGTGACCCGCGTGGGCTGCCGGGTGGAGTACCTCTTCCGCCCCAACCCCGCCCGCAATGGCTCCGAGGCCCTGGCCGGCCAGGACCCCGACCTCGACCCTTTCATCCACCTGTTCATGCTGAACCGGGGCATCCTGCTCACCCCCTTCCACAACATGACCCTCATCTCGCCGGAAACCACCCCCGAGCAGGTGCGGCGGCATACCGAGGTGTTCGAGGAGGCCGTGCAGGCGCTACTGGGCTAGCACAATCGCACACCTCTTTCGCTAACGCCAATCAGCAAGGTTCGTACCGCCTATACCTGAACACTTTGCACACAGTTGGAGCGGTAGGTTGAGTACAGGGGTTAGGGGGCAGGTGTCGTAGTACATCGTCGTAGAGATACCCATACACTTCGACAGATTCCATGAGCTATGGCTCTATGACCCCCTCCCTACCACGTAGGGAGGGCTGGGGGGGTATTGGGCTAGGGCCTGAATCGCTCCACTCCACGAAGGTGCTGCTCAGCAACCCCACCTACCTCCCCTACGCTGTAGGGGAGGGACAACAAGCCATCAGATTCGGCTTTCATCACGCAGCGCAGCTAGAGCTGTGACGTTGCCTTCATGTCTGTAATCTGTATAAGCACTTCTACGACTATATGGTAGACTGTTCCGTCCAGAACAAGGCTTTCTTGAAGTCGGAATGACTCAACCTGTGTGAAGAGCGCTCTAAGCCTGCCCTTCACTTGGCTGCATCCAGCCACCTTTTCACCGCGTCCACGATAGCTCCGGCCTGTGCCTGGGCAGTTTGGGCCTCTCGCCGGGTGTAAGCCTCGGCAGGTGTTAGGTTGGCCAGCGCATCCGGGTAACGGGTGGGGATGTAGAGCTTATCGAGGGCCAGGGCTTCTTCTAGCAGGGGGGCGAACGCATCTCTGGCTGTGAATGGCATCTCCCGAACCAGCCGGCCCAGGGCGTCCCCAGGGGTCTGCGTCCAGGGCCAGCCAAACGGCCTTCAGGGCTTTCTCCCCCGCTTGTTGGGCGAAGAAAGCCGCCTGGGCATACTTGCCCGCAACTTCCAGGGCACGGGATGCCTCGAGGTCGTCGTCGGCCTGTCGAAGCCAGCGTCGGGCCTCAAGCTGCTGTTTTTCCACGCTCATACAGGAGTTGGGCCTCCTTCAGTACGCCCCGCAAGAAGGGCAGGTTGCGGCGTTCCTCGAATTCCGCAGGGGTCAGCACCACCGGCTCTACCAACCAGGGCAGCTCCCGCAATGCCCACAGCACCTGACCAATGCGATCCAGGGGCGGCAGCCCCGTCTCCCACAGCACCAGCAGATCAAGATCGGAGCGCTTTGTAGCGGTGCCTCGAGCATGGGAGCCAAACAAATACACCCGCTCGACACCCAAGGGGGCCAGGCTTTCCACGACCGCCGCGCGCCATTCCACTAAAGGCATTGTACAAAAGACACACCCCTCCCGTACCACAGTACGAATAGAAAAAAACTTTCCAAAAACGCGATAAACAGCAAGCTGGGGTTCTTGTTGAACGGCAGGGTGTAGCTATGCCCTCTCGAGGGGCGTAGCTCGAGGCAGCGGCGCAGGTGCTGCTGGCCTGATTCGAGATTACCTTCGAGCATTGGCCTTCAGCGATCAGGCTTTTATCGTTTTCCCCTTTTCCCTCTCCCCTTGCTGGAGAGGGTGGCGACAGCACCGGCTAGTTTAGTGCTCCTTTTGCCCAACAAAACAATTCTGGCGTTAACCGCTGTCGCCGGGTGAGGGGTTGAAACGACGATGCCTAGGCAAATGATAAGTGCCTGCTTCAGCGATGGACTGTTTCCAACGCAATCCGTGCCTGGATGTATATTGTATACATATTATGTCGGACAGTACAGCCGAGGCCGTCATCTGCGGAGCCGGTATCGCCGGGGTCGCGGCGGCCTATTATCTGGCGAAAAAGGGATTGAAGAACATCGTCCTAGTGGAGCAGGGCGACCCCCTTTCGCTCACCTCCGACAAGTCTACCGAGGCCTACCGCAACTGGTGGCCGGGGCCGGACGGCCACATGATTGCCCTCATGAACCGCAGCATCGAGCTGCTCGAGGCCATCGCCCAGGAATCTTCCAACCGCATCCACCTGAACCGCCGGGGTTACCTTTACGCCACCGCCGATGCAAGCAAAATTCCCATGCTGGCCGAGGCCGCCCTGGACGCCGCGCAAAAGGGCGCGGGGGCCCTGCGGGTTCATAGCCATAGCCAAAGTTCCTACCAGCCCTCCCCTGCTCAGGGCTTCGACCCTGGGCTCGAGGGGGCCGACCTGATGACCAACCCAGCCCTGATTCGGCGGCACTTTCCTTACCTGACCCGAGGCACCCAGGCGGTGCTGCACGTCCGGCGGGCGGGCTGGCTCTCGGCCCAGCAACTGGGCATGTATCTGCTGGAAAAAGCCCGCGAACACGGGGTTCGGCTGGTGCGGGGTGAGGTGGTAGGGGTAGAGACGATGGGCGGCACGGTTCAATCTGTGGAGGTCGCGCGCGAAGAGGGTTCCACCGAAACCCTGGAAACCTCCATCTTCGTCAACGCCGCCGGGCCCATGCAAAAACAGGTAGGCCGGATGCTGGGGGTGGAGCTGCCCGTCTTTGCCGAGCGGCACCTCAAGATGAGCTTCAGCGATAACCTGGGCGTGGTACCGCGCGAGGCCCCCATGCTGATCTGGATGGACGAGGTAGAGCTGCCCTGGAGCCTCGAGGAGCGCCTGCTGTTGGCCGAAGACGAGTCCGCCCGCCGGCTCTTGCAGAAGTTCCCGGCGGGGGTGCATGGCCGGCCCGACGGGCTTGGGGATAGCAGCACCCTGATTGTGCTGTACAACCACCATACCGAACCCGTTGAACCCACCTTCCCCATTCCCCAAGACCCCCACTACGCCGACATCGCCCTGCGCGGCCTGTCGGTGATGGTTCCGGGCCTGCAGCGGTACTTCGAGAAAGCCCCCAGGCCCTGGATAGACGGGGGCTATTACCTCAAAACCCAGGAAAACCGCCCCCTCATCGGCCCGCTGCGGGTGCGGGGCGCTTACCTGGTGGGGGCCTTGTCGGGCTTTGGCGTCATGGCCGCTTGCGCCGCAGGGGAGCTGCTGGCCGCCCACGTGACCGGGGCCGCGCTGCCCAGCTATGCCCCGGCCTTTCTGTTCTCGCGTTACCAGAACCCGGCCTACCAGGCCCTGCTACAAAACTGGGGCGATACCTCACAGCTTTAGCCCAGAGACGGTAGGCTCGAGCCATAGCAACTGAGTACATCGTCGTAGAGATGTCCGTACGCCTCCGGGTTTCCGGGAGGGATTGACATAGAGCCCCCTCCCTACGTCGTAGGGAGGGTAGGGGAGGGTATTGGGTGAGGCCCTGAACCGCCCGAGTACGCAAAGTTGCTGCTCAGCAACCTCACCTAACCTCCCCTACAGG
>CALFDH010000144.1 GCA_937950405.1 uncultured Meiothermus sp. | reverse complement strand
TGTGGATAACCCTGTGGATAGACTTGTGGATAAATACGTTCGTGACGGGTCTGTGGATAAGTACCCATTTCGTCCACAACTTATCCACAGCTTATACACAATTTTCCAGACCCTTTATCCACAGGCCAAATTCGATACTGATGCGGGTTTAAGAGCCCTTATCCACATATCCACAGGCCCTATTACTACTATTACTAATTCTTAAAATTTTAAAAAAAGAAGTAGGAATTTAAATTCTGGAGCCTGTTTCAGCCGCCCAAAACCCCCCAAAAAAACAACCTTCAAAGCCCCGACCTCAGGAGCTATATGCAGCACGTAGAGCAAATTTGGAAAACATCATTTTACAACTTACAACGCAGCTTCAACCGCCTCGAGCCCAGGAACGCTATCACCACTGCCATGTATAGCACCCTGGCCTGGGTCCTGGACAAGATCAATCACGATGCGGCGGTACGGGCGGTGCTGTGGCGAGGACAGCCGGGTATCTTCACCAATGGCAATGACATCCAAAATTTCCTGGATAACCCACGGGCATCCAAAGCACGCTAGGCCTTTAGCGCATTTTTGAAAAAGCGTAAACCCGATTTCAGCAAACTGGGTTGACTGTTAGAATGTTTGGGCTTACCGGGGCCATACCCCGGCTAACTGCCCAACACGGAGGCCAGCGTGGAAGTTCGCATCCCCAAACGTACCCTTGCCGAAGGACTCTCCATTCTCGAGCGAATCATTCCCAGTCGTAGCTCTAACCCTATACTGACCTATTTACCCATCGAGCTCTCCGAGCAGGGACTGGTTTTACGGGGCACCAACGGTGAAGTGGACATCGAGGTCAGACTGCCCGCCGAGATTCAGGGCTCGGGGCAGGTACTGGTGCCGGCCCAGACCTTTGCACAGATTGTGCGCAGCGCTCCTGGCGAACTGGTCGAGCTGATTTTTGGGGCGGGGGAGCGCACGGGGGAGCGCCTCGAGCTGCACTCGGGTGCCTTCAACACCCAGCTTTCCACCACCAGCCCCGATGGCTACCCCGAACTGGCCTTCGCCACGCCGGGCTCCGAAAAGATTGCCGCCTCGCGTCTGGCCCAGGCTATCACCCGCGTCCGCTATGCAGCCAGCACCGAGGAGTACCGGGCCATTTTCCGGGGCGTACAGCTCGAGATGTCCCCCACCATCCTGCGTTCGGTAGCCTCCGATGGGTTCCGGCTGGCCCGCTACGACCTTCCCATGCAGCTGCAAACCCGCAAACTGGTAATTCCAGCCAAGAGCGCCGACGAGATTGTGCGGGTCTTCAAGGATGCCCCAGGCGAGGTGGCTTTTGCGGTAGGGGAGGGCACCCTGACCCTGGTGGGGGAGGCCGTTCGCATGTCGGTCAAACTGATGGAGGGAGAGTTCCCTGACTATGCCCGGGTAATCCCGCAAAGCTTTGTCCTGGAGGCTACCCTGGCCGCCGAGGCCTTGCGCGAGAGTCTCAAGCGGGTGGCGGTGCTCTCGGACCGCAACAACCACCGCGTCAACCTCCTGTTCAACAACGGCAAGTTGGACATTGATGCCGAGGGGGACTATGGGCGGGGCAGGGAAGAGCTCGCCATCGAATCTTCGGGCGAGTCCCAGCTGATGGTGGCCTACAACGCTCAGTACCTGATTGATGCCCTGGCTCCTATCGAGGGTGCAGTGCGGATCAAGCTGTCCGGCCCCACCAGCCCCAGCGTGGTGCAGGCCGTCGAGGATACCGGCTACCTGGCCGTAGTGGTTCCCCTGCGGGTTTGAGGCTGTATGGATCAAGGTAGGTGAGTTTGTCCCCACGGAGCGTCGAGAATCACCCTTCTATCCAGCCTAAATGGGGTGGATAACCTAAACCCCCATCGCTTCCTGGTTAAACCCTGACGTTGGGGTGTAGACTCTTAAGCGGCTTGTGCGGAAATAGAAGCGTTTCCAGCAAGGAGGCTTTTTCCATGACCACAATCATTGAAGTCAAAGGACGGGAAGTACTCGACTCACGCGGCAATCCCACCGCTGAGGCCGAGGTTGTGCTGGAGTCGGGGGCTCGTGGGCGGGCCATGGTGCCCTCTGGGGCCTCGACGGGCGCCCATGAAGCGGTCGAACTGCGGGATGGCGGCCCCCGCTTTGGTGGTAAGGGGGTGTTGCGGGCGGTGGCAGCCATCAACGAGCGCATTGCCGACGAGGTAATCGGGCTGGATGCACTCAACCAGGAAGCGGTGGACAAGGCGCTGCTGGAACTGGATGGTACAGAAAACAAAGGCAATCTGGGGGCCAACGCCATCCTGGCGGTTTCGTTGGCCACGGCCCACGCGGCTGCCGATGGGCTGGGCCTGCCGCTCTACCGCTACCTGGGCGGGGTGCAGGGCGTGACCCTGCCGGTGCCCCTGATGAACGTAATCAACGGAGGGAAGCACGCCGATAACAATGTGGACTTCCAGGAGTTCATGCTGGTGCCCGGCGGCCTGCCGACCTTCAGTGAGGCCCTGCGGGCGGGGGTGGAGACCTTCCACGTCCTCAAATCGGTTTTGAAGGCCAAGGGCTACAACACCAACGTGGGGGACGAGGGTGGCTTTGCCCCCGACCTCAAGTCCAACGTAGAGGCGGTGGAGGTACTCCTGACCGCCATCGAGAAGGCCGGCTACAAGCCCGGCCAGGACATCGCTTTGGCCCTCGACCCGGCCAGTTCGGAGTTCTATCAGGAGGGCAAGTACGTGCTCGAGGCCGATGGTCAATCGCTCTCCGGCCCGGAGATGGTGGCCTACTGGGAAAACTGGGTCAACCAGTACCCCATTGTTTCCATCGAGGACGGGCTGGCCGAGGACGACTGGGAAACCTGGAAACTCCTCACCGAACGGCTGGGCCAGCGGGTTCAGCTTGTAGGCGACGACCTCTTCGTGACCAACCCGGCCATCCTCCGGCGCGGCATCGAGCTGGGGGTGGGCAACTCCATCCTGGTCAAGGTCAACCAGATCGGCACCCTCTCCGAGACCCTGGAAGCCATCCGGCTGGCCCACCGAAGCGGCTACACCACCATCCTCTCGCACCGCTCGGGCGAGACCGAGGACAGCACCATCGCCGATATTGCCGTAGCGGTCAATGCAGGCCAGATCAAGACCGGCTCGGCCAGCCGCTCGGACCGCCTGGCCAAATACAACCAGCTCCTTCGCATCGAGGAAGAGCTGGGGCCGGGAGCCCGGTTCCTGGGCTTTGGAGCCTTCAAAAAATGATGTTGCGGGTCACGGGTCAGGACAATCAATGGCCTGAGACCTGAGACTTGCGACCTGAGACCAGAAAATATGGGACTTCCAAAACGAACCAAAATCGTCGCCACCCTGGGGCCCGCCTCGCGCTCCCCCGAGATGATCCAGGCCCTGATCGAGGCCGGGGTGGATGTCTTCCGCCTCAACTTTTCTCACGGAATGCCCGATGACCACCTGCAATCGGTGCAGATGATCCGCGAGGCCTCGAGCGCCCTGGGTCGCACGGTGGCCATCCTGCAAGACCTGCAAGGCCCCAAGATTCGCTGCGGGCGCTTTCGGGAGGGCGCGGTGGAACTCCAGGCTGGGCAGAAATTCATCATCACCGCCGAGCCGGTGGAGGGGGACGAGACCCGGGTCTCGACCACCTACCGGGGTCTGCCCAACGACGTGGAGCCGGGGCAGGTGTTGCTGCTGGACGATGGGAACATCCGCCTGCGGGTGGATGAGGTTCGCCTCAACGATATTCACACCACCGTACTCATTGGTGGGCGGCTTTCCAACAACAAGGGCATCAACATCCCCGGCGCCGACCTCTCCATTCCGGCCCTAACCGACAAAGACATCGACGACATCACCCTGGGGGCCGAGCTGGATGTGGACTGGGTGGCCATCAGCTTTGTGCGCAGCCGCGACGACCTGCTGTTGGCCCGACACTACCTGAGCCGCCACAACTCCCGGGCGCGGCTCATGGCCAAGATCGAGAAGCCCAGCGCGGTGGCCCGCTTCGACGAGATTTTGGAAGAGGCCGATGGCATCATGGTGGCGCGGGGCGACCTAGGGGTGGAGATGCCCCTGGAGGAGGTGCCGGCGGTGCAGAAGCGCATCATCCTCAAGGCTGTGCAGGCCGGCAAGGCGGTGATTACTGCTACCCAGATGCTCGAGTCCATGATCAAGAACCCCAGTCCCACCCGGGCCGAGGCCTCGGACGTGGCCAATGCCATCTTCGACGGCACCGATGCCATCATGCTCTCGGCCGAGACCGCCGCAGGACAGTACCCGGTTGAGGCGGCCTCGTTCATGAGCCGGGTGGCCAAGACCATTGAGGCCACCCAGGAGTACAAAGACCGCCTCAACACCCTGCGCCCCCCGGCCAACCGCACGGTACAGGATGCCATTGCCCGGGCGGTGGACGATGTGGTGGAGTCCACCGGGGCCAAGGCGGTGGTGGTGTTCACCGCAACCGGTAGCGCAGCCCGCCGGGTGGCGCGCACGCGCCCGCCGGTGCCCATCCTGGCCCTGACGCCCAACCCCCATGTGCGTAACCAGCTTGCCCTGGTCTCGGACGTACTCCCCCTGCTGGCCTACGACCCCAAGGATACCGACGATAGGGTGGAGATTGCGCTGGCCAAAGCAAAAGAGACCGGCCTTGTAGAGGTGGGCGAGTACGTGGTGATCACAGCTGGGGTGCCCTTTGGGGTGCGCGGCACCACCAACATGATCCGGGTAGAGCGGGTGAGTTGAAGCGAATTGCGATCAGAGAGGTCCTGCGCTGGGAGCCTCAATTGTATCCAGATAAACCGGCTCAAGGGGACGCATGAGAAAAATCTTTACAGCCCTGCTGATGCTGATCTTGAGCGGGGTCATGGCCCAAGGAGCAACGATGAAACGTCTGGACGCCCCTCCTCTGGCACTGCGGGGCCGTTGGGTGGTGGGGGTCAAGACCCTGCAGTTGACCGATACCCGGCGTCAGAACCGAGCCATCACGGCCGAGGTCTGGTATCCCACCACCGGAACCCAGCAGAGCCTCGTGTATGAAAGCGTGATAGGGCAGACCAGGGTTCGGATTGCCGGGCAAGCGAACCGGGACGCTGCGCCTGCGAACGGCAGGTTTCCCCTGATTGTGGCCTCGCATGGACAGCCCGGCACCCGTTTTCAGTTTGCCTACCTGAACGAACACCTGGCCAGCCGGGGGTTTGTGGCGGCGGCCCTCGAGCACCCCGGCTCGACCTACCAGACCCTTACCCAGCAGAACTACCTCACCAGCATTGTGGATAGGCCCCTGGACATCCTGCTGGCCCTGGATGAGCTAGGCCGCCAGATGCCCAGCGCGGATGCCAGCAAGGTGGGCCTGCTGGGTTACAGCTATGGCGGATACTCGGTGATTAATGCGGCGGGCGCGGGCCTCGATGGAAACGCCTTGAGCGAATATTGCCGCGGCAGCAACAACGAGGGGCCCTGTTTTGCCCTGCCGTTTTTCGCGCAACTGGAAGCCCAGCGCGGCGTGAACACCGTCAGGCCCGACCCGCGCATCAAGGCGGTTTTTGCCATGGCCCCCTATGGCCAGCCCTGGATTGGGGCCCGCTCGCTGGCGAACTTCAAGCTGCCCCTGTTTGTGGCGGTGGGCGAGGCCGACGACGTGGCCTCCTACCGGCGCGACGGGCTGGAATACTTTCGCCGGGCGGGCTCGGCGGAGAAGTACCTGCTGACCCTGGCGGCGGCCCAGCACAACCCCTTTGTGGAGTGCCCCCCCGAAGTGCGCGGCAGGGAAGAGGACTACTGGCGTTGCTGGGAGCCGGTATGGGACCTGGAGCGCTCTCACGACCTGGCCCGGCATTTTGCTAGCGCGTTTTTCCTGCACTACTTGCAGAATAACCGCGAGGCAGGCGCTTTTTTGAGCCCTGGCCTGCCGGGTTTCAAGCCGCGCACCTCCGTGGGCGTGAAGCTAGAGACCCGCTAGCCTGCGCTGTCGGCGGAGCCTCAGGTACTGGCCAGCCCTTGACAGGGTGGTCACTTCCTGCTGGGTTAGCCCCAGGCCCTCGAGCAAGATCACCTGGTCGGCCAGCGCCTGGGCCTGTTCGGCTCGGCCTTTTTTCAGAAGGCGATCCAGTTCGTCGGCCAGGGCCTCGAGCCCTGAGATATCGGCTGGCCTTGCCATCACCACCCGCTCGGCCTCCCCTGGTTCCAGTTTGAGCATCCCCCCGCCCATAGCGCGGCCCTCGAGCTCCACACTCAGGCGCGTGAGCGAGGTCTGCCACAAGGCCGCCAGGGCTTTGGCGCTCAGCGGAGCGGTCGCCTTGAGCCTCAAAACGTGCAGGCTGTTGGGGGCCACGGCGCCGGCCTCGTTGGCCACCAGGTGCGGCGTGTGGCCGCTCATGTAGGAGAGGAAGGCATCGGGCCGGTGGACGTGGGGCACCCTGTACCAGGGCTGGCGCACCCGGCATTTGTACGCTTGGTGAACGCGGTTTATCTGGCCTTGTTGGAGGTACTGTTGCACCCCTGGGGGCAGTTCGGCCTCGGGGGGGAGGTGCAGCAAAAACCCCGCTTCGTTTTTTTGTACCGCCCTATTCCAGTCAGCCTCGGTAAAACGCAAACCCCTCAAGATGCGCCCGCGCCGCACTGCGGGCTTGAGGAACGCTGGCGGGATATTCCACTGCTCCGCCTGCGCCGGGCTCAGGTGAAAGAAGTCGTTGTTGCCGGTTACGTAGCCAATGCCTACATCGGCGAGCTGGCCCAGGCGGAAGGTCTGGGGAGCGTCGCGCAGGCCCCGGTAGAGTTCGCGGGCTGCGGGGGGAATCCAGTACAGGGGCAAGTGCTCGCGTCCGGAGATGAGGGAAAAGACCTCGAGCGCTGCCTTGCCCGCGTGAGGCGGCTGGAGCGTTTCCAGGTCGGCGGCGCTTTGCAGGTCAAGTAAGGCAAAATGATCGCCAGACTCAGCCCGTTCTTGCCAACCCTCGGCCAGCAGCAGCAGCACATCCTGGCTCAGGTGGGAAAATAGTTTTTCGCGGAAGGTAATGAGCGAGACCTGCTTGAAAAACCCGGCCAGATATTCCAGTACGGGCCGGGCGTAAGCGGCATGGCCCAGCTCGGCTGGAACGACCATACCCAGCCGTCCGCCGGGCTTGAGGAAGGCCGCTGCATGCACCACAAAGGCGGCCCACGAACCGGCCAGCTTGCTGAGCTCTACCCCCTGCTCGGCGGCCCGCCAGAGGGCCTTCTCGCGCGTGGTGCCGCCAAAGCGCTGGAAGCGGATGAAGGGAGGATTACCGAGCATGCAGTCAACCCTCAAGTCTGGCGGGCTCAGCTCGAAAAAGTCCGCGCAGAAAAGGTGTTGTGACGAGATGGAAAAATGGGCTTCCAGGACGGCTGCCGTGCGCTGGCGCACCGCTGGGTCTATTTCCACCCCATAAATCTGTTGCCCTGGATGGCCGCCCAGGCGTTGCAGGCGTTCGCTGGCGGCGGCCAGAAAAACCCCACCGCCAAAGGCCGGGTCGGCAGCGGTTTCGTGTGCTGCGCGCAGAGCCCAGCGCACCAGAAACCGCGCCACGGCGGCATCGGTGTAGTAAGCGCCCATGGCCTTGGCGGCTTCCCCGCGGGGGTTGTCCGGGAGCAGGGCCAGCTTCATGGCCCGAATGCTACGGGCCGCGGGGACAAACTGCAAGGCGCTAGGGTAGCTGTTTCAACCACTACTGGGCACGTGGTGCGTTGGGCTGTGGCAAAACTGCCCTACCGGGAATGTGTGGTAACCGCTCCAGGTTTACAAGCGGACAAGGCCCGTGATACAACCGTTGCACCGAACGGCCTCGCCCCGCGGGTCAGGCCGGGTTCTCTGAAAGTCCACCTCATGTCCCACCGACTGCAACTCGAGCACATCCTGGAGGCCAGCCGCATTGTGGATCCGGCCTTTCTGCACTCACCGCAGTTTGGAAGTGAGCCCTTAGGTGAGCGGCTGGGCTGTGAGCTACTGGTCAAGGTAGAGACCCTGAACCCCATCCGCAGCTTCAAGGGGCGCGGGGCCGACTACTTTGTGCAAAAAGCCCTGGAGCGGGGCCAGGTGCGCCCGATGGTCTGCGCCAGCGCGGGCAACTTTGGGCAGGCCATGGCCTACGCCTGCCGCAAGCGCGGGCTGCCCCTGGTGGTTTATGCCTCGGTCAACGCCAACCCCCTTAAGGTGGCGCGGATGCGGGCACTGGGGGCGGAGGTGCGGCTCTTCGGGGAGGACTTCGATGCGGCGAAGCTCGAGGCCAAAAGGTACGCCGACGAAGCAGGTGCCTGGATGGTGGAGGACGGCAAAGAACCCGAAATTTCCGAGGGTGCAGGCTCCATTGCGGTAGAACTGCTGACCTACCCCAGGCCCCTGGGGGCGGTGGTGGTTCCGCTGGGCAACGGGGCCTTGCTGGGGGGCGTGGCCCGCTGGATCAAGGCCCAGGATAGAGGCGTGCAAATCATCGCTGCGGTAGCCAAAGGCGCCCCCGCCATGGAGCAGTCCTGGCGCTCGGGTTCCAGGGTGGTGCACGAGCGCATCCAGACCATTGCCGATGGCATCGGGGTGCGCGTTCCCATTCCCGAGGCGTTAGAGGACTTGCGGGGCCTGGTGGACGAGATGCTCTTGGTGGAGGATGCGGCCATGCTCGAGGGCATTAAACTAGCCCACCGGCACCTGGGGCTGGTTCTGGAGCCCTCCGGGGCTGCGGGACTGGCGGCCATCCACCAGTACCCAGTCCTTTTCGCCCATAAACGGGTGGCCACGATACTCTGTGGCGGCAACCTGACCGAGGAGCAGATGAAGGCATGGCTATGAGCCCCCCTTCTTCGCCTCAGGCGGCTTTCGGGCGGGGGGTGCTGGTCTCGCTGCCCATTGCGGTGGGCATCGTGCCCTTTGGGCTGGTCACCGGCATCGCAGGTATCAAGGCGGGTCTGAGCGCAGCCGAAGTCACCCTGATGTCGTGGCTGGTCTTCGCCGGGGCAGCCCAGCTGGTGGCCCTGCAACTAATAGGGGCAGGGGCCTCCATCTTCTTCGTGTGGCTGGCCACCCTGGTGGTGAATCTGCGCTACATCATGTACAGCAGCGCCCTGTCCCGGCCCCTGGAAACCCTGTCTGGGCGCATGAAATGGCTGGCCGCTTTTTTGATGGTGGATCAGAACTTCGCGCTGGCCCTGGGCCAGTATGGGGTGCTGGGCCCGCGCCTCACGCCCTGGTTTTATCTGGGAATTGGCGCGGTGTTGTGGCTGAACTGGGTGGTCGCTACCTACCTGGGGGCGCTGCTGGGGGCGCGTCTGCCCGAGGCCTGGGCGCTGGACTTTGCGATACCGCTGTGTTTTCTGGTGCTGCTGGTGCCGGCGGTGCAGAACCGCCCCAGCCTGGCCGCCGCCCTGGTGGGGGGGCTGGTCTCTACGGCCCTGATCGGCCTGCCCTACCGCTCGGGGCTCTTTATTGGGGCCCTGGTGGGCATCTGGGCGGGGGTGTGGCTGGAGAACCGGGCCGGGGCGCAGGGGGGGAGATGAGCGACCTCGAGCGCTGGATCACCCTGCTGGGCATGACCCTGATTGCCTTTGCGCTGCGCTATGGCCCCCTGGTGATGCTGGAGCGCTTCCAGCTACCCCCCAACCTGCAACAGGCACTGCGCTACGTGCCCGCCGCCACCCTGGCCGGCCTGGTGTTTCCGGCCCTGCTGGCCCCCGGCGGCCAGTGGGCCATTGGGCTGGACAACGAGCGCTTGCTGGCGGGCATGATTGCGGCCCTGGTGGCCTGGCGCTTCCGCAACATCCTGCTCACGCTGGTGGTAGGGATGGGGGCGCTGTGGCTCTTGCAATGGATGGGGGTTTAGGGTGCGGCTCGCAACCCTGGCCCCCCTCCTGTTTGTGCTCCTGTGGAGCACCGGCTTTGTGGGCGCCAAGCTGGGCCTGCCCTATGCCGAGCCCTTCACCTTTTTGTGGGTGCGGATGGTCATCGTGGTGGGGCTCCTGACGGCCCTGGCCGCTGTGCTGCGCTCCCCCTGGCCCCGTGGCTGGGTGCTGAACCTGCATATTGGCGTCTCGGGGCTCTTGCTGCACGCGGGCTACCTGGGTGGGGTGTTCTTTGCCATCAGGGGGGGCCTCCCGGCGGGCCTCGCGGCGCTGATTGTGGGCTTGCAGCCCATCCTGACTGCCATTCTGGCGCAGTTTTTACTGCGTGAGCGGGTGAGCGGGGTGCAGTGGGCCGGGCTGCTACTGGGCTTTGCGGGGGTGGGGCTGGTGGTGGGGGAGAAAGCCCTCTCGGCCCGTCTGCTCTCCATAGAGTCCTCAGCCTTTGTGGCCATTGTGCTGGCTTTGCTCTCGACCACCCTGGGTACCCTGTACCAGAAGCGCTTTGCGGTGCAGATGCCCCTGGTGGGCGGGACGGTGGTGCAGTACATCGCGGCCTCGGCGGGGCTTTTTGTGATGAGCCTGCTGTTCCGCGAGACCATGCACATTGATTGGACGCTTCAGTTCACCCTGGCCATGGCCTGGCTGGTGCTGGTGCTCTCGATTGGGGCCATTCTGCTCCTGATGTACCTGATCCGCCACAACTCGGCCAGCACGGTGGCTAGCCTGTTCTACCTGGTGCCGCCCGCCACCGCGCTGGAAGCTTACTTTTTGTTCGGTGAGCGGCTGGGGGGATGGGCCCTGCTGGGCATGGGGCTGGCGGCGGTGGGGGTGGCGATGGTGGTGCGGCGGTAGGGTGAGCGTCCGCCCTCTCTTCTGCAATAACCGCAGATTTATATTCATTTATAGCTATTTATAACTAAAAGCAACTATAAACATGTATAAATGAGTATATTTGGGTATAAGGTGGGTTTGCTATGGATCCCCTGAAAAACCCATACTCCCCAGGAGCGGGCGCGCCACCTCCAGAGCTGGTAGGGCGCGATCAGATACTTGAACAAGCGCGCGTACTACTGGGCCGGGTTCAGTTGAAACGTCCCGAAAAAAGCATCATTCTGACCGGCTTGCGGGGGGTAGGGAAGACCGTTTTGCTGGGTGAGATCGAGCGCATGGCGCGGGAAATGGGCTACAGAACGGTGATGCTCGAGGCCCACGAAGACAAGCCCTTAGGGATGCTACTGGCTCCATATTTGCGAAAATTGCTCTACGAGTTAGACCGCATGGCAGGTGCAAGCGAGCGTGTAAAGCGAGGGTTGGCGGTACTGATATCCTTTTTTGTTGCATCCTTCCTCCATGCTGACCGTAGCCCACAGACCCTTCAATGGCACATCCTCTTCCACTGGTGGCCTAGAGTGAAGGATGTAACGTGAAGTGGTATGAGGGGCTTTATTGGAGCAATCAAGGTCTCGGTAGGCGAGTTTAGCTTCGGGTTGGACATAGAGCCCGAGAAGGGCAGTGCAGATAGCGGCGACCTGGAAATAGATCTGCCAACCTGTTTATGGCGATTGGAGAGGCAGCACAAGACCGTAGAAATGCAGTGGCCTTTCTGATAGACGAGATTCAGTACTTCAGCGCTAAGGAACTCGGCGCCCTGATCATGGCAATGCACCAGGCACAGCAACGCCAGCTGCCTTTGGTGTTGGTGGGGGCAGGCTTGCCTATCCTGCCGGGCTTGGCTGGCGAGTCCAAATCGTATGCTGAACGCCTGTTTTCATTTCCTGAAGTGGGTGCGCTGTTGAAGCCGGATGCAATCAAAGCCCTTGCTGATCCGGCAAAGGCCCTCGGGGTGGAGTTCGCACCGGCGGCTCTGGAGGAGATTTTCCGCTTGACCCAGGGCTACCCATACTTTTTACAGGAATGGGGCTACCATACCTGGAATCTGGCTGAACAGAGCCCCATAACCCTGGAAGTTGTGCAGGCAGCCACCACGAGGGTGATTGCCAACCTTGATCAGGGTTTTTTCAAGGTGTGCTATGACCGTTTGACGCCGGGTGAGAAAGATGTTCTACGGGCCATGGCCGAGCTTGGGCCGGGCCCCCACCGCACCAGCGATGTGGCCGCTATTTTGGGTATCAAAACAACGAGTTTGAGCCCTGTCCGAGCTAAGCTCATAAAGAAAGGCATGATTTACAGTTCCACCCACGGTGAGCTGGCTTTTACAGTGCCTTTGTTTGACGAATTTATGCGGCGAGCCATACCGACTTTTTCTAGGCCATAACCGACTGACGCCCGGCAATCTCCTGCCTGACCACCGGCGCTACTTCAGTCCCGAATAGCTCAATCGCCCGCATCATCTGGCGGTGGGGCACGGTGCCCACGCTCAGTTGCAGCAAGAAACGCTGGTGGCGGAAGATCTGGTGCTGATAGAGGATTTTCTCGATGATCTGCTCGGGGTGGCCCACAAAGAGCGCTCCCCGCAGGGTGGTGCTGGCCTCGTACTGGGTGCGGCTCTGGGGGGGCCAGCCGCGTTCGCGCCCGATGCGGTTCATGACCGGGCTGCTGGTGGTATAGGAGACCTCGAGGGCCTCCTTTGGGTCATCGGCGATGAAGCCGTGGGCGTTGATGGAGAGGGGCTGGGGGGCCTGGCCCAGGCGGCGGGCGGTCTGGCGGTAGAGCTCAAAGAGGGGGGCGAAGCGCTCCGGCACCCCGCCGATGATGGCCAGGGCCATGGGCAGGCCCAGGGTAGCGGCCCGCACCACCGAGGCCGGGGTGCCCCCTACCGCCACCCAGACGGGCAAGGGGTGTTGCGCCGGACGGGGGTAGACGGGCTGGTTTTCCAGGGCGGGGCGGTGCTTGCCCCGCCAGGTCACGCGCTCCTGGTTGCGGATTTGCAGCAGCAGCTCGAGCTTCTCTTCAAAGAGCTCGTTGTAATCGTCTAGATCGTAGCCAAACAGCGGGAACGACTCGATGAAGGAACCCCGCCCGGCCATGATCTCGGCCCGGCCCCCCGAGAGCAGATCGAGGGTGGCGAACTGCTGGAAGACCCGCACCGGGTCGTCGGAGCTGAGCACCGTGACGGCGCTGCTCAGGCGGATGCGCCGGGTGCGTTCTGCAATAGCAGCCAGGATGACGGCGGGGTTGCTCGAGAGGTACTCTTCGCGGTGGTGCTCACCCACCGCAAACACGTCCAGGCCTACCTGATCGGCCAGCTCGGCGGTCTCGAGCAGGTCGCGCAGGCGCTGCACCGGGTCTTGAAGCTGCCCGGAATAGGGGTCGGAGGTGTTTTCGACGAAGGTATACAGGCCAAGTTCAAAGGGCTTAGGCTCCATGATGGGCAGTATACTTTTTATAGTGTGATGAATCCTGGGCTGGAACACGATGGGTTATCGCACTCCTGTCCAGGACAAAGCATTTTTGAAGTTGAATGGCTCAAGAGATGGGAAGTGTGCTCAAGTCGAGCGCATCCCCTTTACGACGGCGCAACACAAAGGAAAAAATCAGAACCTCATCCTGCTCGTAATCCAGAAGGTAGGTTAGCCGGTACTCCCGCACCCATAGCACGCGGATGTCTTCTCTGGGAGGGTTCCTCATCTTGCCCATCTCGGGAAATTGCTCCAGGTTTTCTGTTGCTGCTCTGACCGCCTGCTCGAGTTCCCGCCGTTCTTTTCCTGTAAGTTGGCCCAGAACCTCGCTCAGTAGCTGTTGTTTTGCTTCCTCCAGCCACCTAACCCGCACGCTTGACCTCTTCGGCTAGCTGCTGGAGTACCTCGGCATTGTCGCTGGCTTGTGTTTTTCCCTGACGCAGATCCAGCAATCCAAATGCCAGCGCTTCCAACTCCTTCAACCGCATTTCCATCTCGTGGTAGTCGTCTACCCCAAGGAGCACCCCAGCGGCTTTGCCGTTTTGGGTCAGCACCAGCCGGTCGCCCTGTTGAAGACGCTTGAGGAAAGCGGCAGCGTTCGCGCGAAACTCTGAAACCGGCACCAGATCCCGCCGAAGGTCGAGGGTTTTCATATCAAACATTGTACAAGATTTTGTACCTCAAGCCTCGCGCCGCACCAGGCTTTGCAGCACCTCGAGCACCACCGCGCCCAGGTCTCCTCGGGGGGCCTGTAGCAGCACCGGCTCCAGCAGCGAGAGCCCTTCCGCCAGCATCTGCTCGGCCAGGGTCTGGGCGTAGGCCACCGCGCCCGACTGCAAAAGCTGCTGGTGGAGCCAGCCCACTTCTGAAGCGGGTTTTTGCTCTCTGGGGATGCAAAGCAGTTGCTCGGCCCGTTTGCGCTCCTCTGGGCGGGCTTGTTGCAAAAAGTGCAGCAGGATCAGGGTGCGCTTGCCCTCCCACAAATCCCCTGCAATCTCCTTGCCGTACTTGGCGGGGTCGCCCACCAGGTTGAGTACGTCGTCCATAATCTGGAAGCCGATACCCAGCTTCATCCCGGCCTCTTCCAGCACCGCCGGGGGCTTTAGGCTCGCCGCCAGCACGCCCAGCCGCAGCGGTGCTACGGCGGTGTAGTAGGCGGCCTTTTGCCCCACCATCTCCAGGTAATCGGCTTCGCCCAGGTCGAAGCGCTGGCGCTCCATCCAGGTCATCTCGAGGTGCTGCCCCTCAGCCGTGAGCTCCACCAGCCGCACAAACTCCAAGAGTACCGCCTGCGAGACCCCGGCCTCGATGAGCAGGGCCCACTGTTTAGCGTGCAGCGCATCGCCGGCGTTCAGGGCCAGCGGCATTCCATACAGTTTGTGCAGGGCGGGCTTGCCGCGCCGCTCGTCGGAAGCGTCCTCGATATCGTCGTGGATCAGGGCCCAGTTCTGGAAGAGCTCGAGGGCCGCCGCAATGGGCAGCAGTGGTTTGAACTCGGCTCCGTAGGCCAGGCCGGTGAAGACCAGGAGCATCCCGCGCAGCATCTTGCCGCCGCGCTCGGGGTAGTCGCGCAGGAGCCGGGCATACTCGGCCAGTTCGGGGCGCCTGGCGGCCTCGGGGCTGGGCAGAGCGTCCAGAAGGTATTGCTGGATGGCTGCGCGTGCCTGGGCGGGGGAGAGGGCAGCGGTCATGGTGTAGATACTACGGCGGCGCAGGGCAGAGGGCAAAAGGTCGAGGGTCAAGAGTCCAGGGGCGTGGGGGCTTAACTTGCCTCTTGCTAGTCTTGGACACAACCATGGTCGCCCGAATGGACAACCGTGCCTGTCGGGAGCGAGATAACGCCTGTCTGGCCCAGATCATCACGTACTTTTCCAGATGGCAAATGTGCTAAACACGCTTTACATTATCTGCGTCAGTATGTAGCATATAATCTTGCAATGGCAGTTGGGCCTGCGCTAAGGGTGAGCATAGCCAACCAACATTCGGTGTTCGTCAGCGGTTGTGAGCACCCTCTGGGTGAGCTACAATGAAAACACCGAGTTTCAGTTGGGCGAATGCCCGAGTGAGGATTGAAACCACAGGAGGCTCAAACATGGGTATTCTTGACCGCCTATCCCGCCTGATCCGGGCCAACATCAACGACCTCATCAAGCGGGCCGAAGACCCCGAAAAGATCATCGAGCAGGCCCTGGAAGACATGCGGGCGACCTTGCGGGATGCTCGGATGGAAGTGGCCGAGGCCATGGCCGAGTTGAAGAAGCTCGAGCGCGACCAGCAAAACTACGCCGAACAGGTGCGGGCCTGGGAGCAAAAGGCCGCCGAAGCCCTCCGGAGCGAACGCGAAGACCTGGCCCGCGAGGCCCTCAAGCGCAAGCAGCAGGCCCAGGCCCTCTCCGAGGGCTTTGCCCAGCAGGTCGCCCAGCAGCAAGCCCTGGTCAATCAACTGACCACCCAGCTCAAGGCCCTGGAAGGCAAAATCCAGGAGTCCGAGGCCAAGAAAGCCCTGCTGATTGCCCGCAAGAAGGGCGTGGAGGCTGCCGAGACGGTGCGCCGCTTCGAGTCCAAGGTGGACACCCACAGCGCCGTCGAAGCCTTCGAGGACATGGAACGCCGCATCGAGGCCATGGAGGACAAGCACGCAGCCCTCTCGGAGATGGACAAGAGCAACATCGAGAAGGAACTCGAGCGCCTGGGCAGCAGCAAGGAAGTCGAGGACGACCTGGCCCGCCTCAAGCGTGAGCTTGGGATGGCCTAGAACAGCTTACTAAAAACTGACAATAACCCCCCTTTGTCTCCATAGGGGGGTCTTTTTTTGTACTCTAGCTTGCATTTCCAACAGGGGGTTGGGTAGAGTGTGGGGGAACGCAAATCGCAACTATGGGTCTAAACAGCTTCCCAGGCAAGTTCCCTATGGCCTGACCTGCCGCTGACAAAAAACCCATAGCGTGCAGTTCGGAGGAAGCTTTATGAGGAGATTGTTTGTTCTAGCCATTGCAGCTGTGGGCCTCCTGGCCCTGGCCCAGGGTCTTCAAGTCTTGATTGAAGGGGCCAAGAAGGAAGGACAGATCGTCACCTATGGCTCGCCCGCCGACTGGGCCGGCTACGGGGCCATCGCCGATATCATGACCAAGCGCTACGGTCTCAAGCACAGCGACACCGACATGTCCAGCGCCGAGGAGATCGCCAAGGTTAAGGCTGAGCGCAACAACCCGGTCGCCGACGCCTTCGACATCGGTTACCAGTTCTGCACCATCGCCATCCGCGAGGATGTGCTGATGGCCTACAAGCCCAGCAAGTGGAGCGACATTCCCCTCTGGGCCAAAGACCCCCTGGGCCGCTGCACCGCCACCTACTACGGCACCATCGTGCTGGTTACCAACACCAAGGTGGTCAAAAACGTGCCCAAGAGCTTCAAGGATCTCCTGAAGCCTGAGTACAAGGGATTGATTGCCACACAAGATCCCCGCCGGGCTGCGCTGGGCCAGTATGCGGTGATTGCGGCGGCTTTCGCCAACGGCGGCTCCGACCGCAACATTGATCCTGGTATCAAGTTCTTCGCCCAGCTTGCTAAGTCGGGCAACCTGAAGCCGGTGGCCCCCTCCAAGGATCTTCTGGCCAAAGGCGAGATTGGCATCACCCTGGACTGGGACTTCCGCGCTTTGAACTGGCGCAAAGACCTGCCCGAGCTGGCCATCTCGGTGCCCACCGACGGCTCGACCTACGGCCCCTACGCCACCGTGCTGAACAAATATAGCCGTCGGCCCAATGCAGCCAAGCTCTGGATGGAGACGGTGCTCTCCGACGAAGGTCAGATTGCCTTTGCCCGCTCGGGCGCCCGGCCCATCCGCAACGTGAAGCTGCCCGAGGAGGTCGAAAAAGGCCTGCTGCCCCAGGCCCAGTACAAGGTGGCCAAGCCCATCACCAACTGGCTGAACATGGAAGCTGTGGCCAAGGACATGGGCGAGAAGTGGGCCCTCGAGGTCGTGGGCAACTAGTACTAAGGGAAGCTCTTCCTCGTGGTTTTCATCGGCGTTCCAACCACCATCGTCCTCCCTGGCCCAGGCTGGGGAGGGTTTGCTCTGGGGGCGAGACCATGAGCCTGGGTTTGCGCTGGGCCAGTGTGGGCATTGCCCTTTTGTTTGTGCTCTTTTTGCTGCTTTTTGAGGTGCTGCCGGGCCTCCTGCTGGTGCGGGTTTTCTGGAACGACGGGCAGCTCAGCCTGGCCTCCTGGGCCGAGGCCACCCGGCCCCTCTTTCAGCGGGCCCTGCGCAACTCCCTCGAGCTGGCCTTTATAAGCGCCTTGCAAGGGGCGGTGCTGGGCACCCTGACGGCCTGGGCGCTCTGGTCTTCGGCCAACCCCTTGGTCAAACGCTTCACCACCGGCCTTTCGGCGGTAGCGGCCAACTTTGCCGGGCCGCCGCTGGCCTTTGCCTTTATCGTGTTGCTGGGTGGCAATGGCTTCTTGAACCTGATTTTGAAGGGACTGGGCCTGCCCACGGTGGATATCTATAGCAAGGAAGGGCTGTACTGGGTGTACCTGTACTTTCAGTGGCCCCTCATGACGGTGCTGATGCTCCCGGCGTTTGGGGCCATTCAGCGGGAGTGGCTCGAGGCTGCCCGCAGTCTGGGGAGCAGCCAGTGGGGTTTCTGGTGGCGGGTGGGCCTGCCGGTCTTGCTGCCTTCGATGCTGGGCTCGTACATCCTGCTGTTTGCCAACGCCTTCGGGGCCTACGCCACGGTGTATGCGCTGACCCAGGGGCAGCGCAACCTCTTGCCCTTGCAAATCGGCTTTCAGGTTGGGGGCGATATCGGCTACAACCCCGTGCTGGCCTCGACCCTGGCCCTCATGATGGCCTTGGTGCTGGCCCTCTCGCTCGTGTTGTACCGTCTGAGCCGTCGCTGGGCGGCGCGAATGGAGGGGGTATGACCCAGCTCTTGCGTCGCGCCCTGCTCCTCGCCCTGGGGCTTTACCTGTTCCTGCCCATTCTGGCCTCGCTGGCCTACAGCGTGGCAACCAGCTGGACGGCGCTCTTGCCAGAGGGCTACACCCTCAAGCACTGGGCCAACCTCCTCGAGAACCAGCGCTTCTGGCTCTCGCTGGGGCGCACCGCGCTGCTTTCGTTCTCGGTGGTGGCCCTCTCCATCTTCTTTCTGGTACCCACGCTGTTTGTGGTGCGGATGTACTACCCAAACGTGGCGGGGGTGCTCGAGTTCCTCACCCTGTGGCCCTTCGTGTTTCCGGGGGTGATCCTGGCGGTGGGCCTGATCTCGCTGTACTCAGGCCCGCCCCTGCAACTCGCCCAGACCCCCTTCCTGCTGATTGCCGCCGTTACAGTGATCTCGCTCCCCTACGCCTACCGTGCGGTGGACAACGCCTTCGCCGCCGCCGACATCAAGACCCTGGCCGAGGCCGCCCGCAGCCTGGGGGCCGACGATGCCAAAACCCTGGCCTGGGTCATCCTGCCCACGGTGCTGCCGGGGGTGCTGTCCGGGGGGGTGCTGGCCTTCAGCGCGGCTTTTGGCGAGTTTGCCCTCACGCAGCTTCTCATCGGCACGCTGTGGGAGACCTTGCCGGTCTATCAGGTGCAGCTAGCCCGCACCGATGGCAACGGGAGCGCGGCCATTACGGTGCTCTCGTTTCTGGCGGCCTGGGGGCTAGGCTTCTGGGCGCTGTCGCTCCGCAAGGACGCCAAGGTATCGGTGATCTGATGCAGAAAGTAGGAATCCGACTCGAGAACCTTCATAAACACTTCCAGGGCAAGACCGCCGTGGAGGGGGTGGGCCTGGAGGTAGCCCCCGGCGAGCTGGTCTCGCTGCTGGGCCCCTCGGGCTGCGGCAAGACCACCACCCTGCGCATGATTGCGGGCTTCGAGCAACCCGATGGGGGCAGGGTCTACTTTGGCGAGCAGGACGTCACCACACTGCCCGCAGAGGAACGCCGGGTAGGCGTGGTGTTTCAGAGTTATGCGCTCTTTCCCAACCTGAGCGTGGCGGGCAATATCGGCTTTGGCCTGCGGGTGGCCCGCTGGTCTGCCGAGCGCATCCAGCGGCGGGTGGGGGAGATGCTCGAGCTGGTGGGCCTTCTGGGCTTCGAGAACCGTCCGGTGCAAAGCCTTTCCGGCGGGCAGCGGCAGCGGGTGGCCCTGGCCCGGGCGCTGGCCCCCGAGCCCCGGGTGCTGCTCCTGGACGAGCCGCTCTCGGCCCTCGATGCCAAGATTCGGGCCGGGCTGCGCACCGAGCTACGCAGGTTGCAGCTCGAGCTCGGCATCACCACCCTGCTGGTCACCCACGACCAGGAGGAGGCCATGAGCATGTCCGACCGGGTGGTGGTGATGAACCAGGGGCGCATCGAGCAGGTGGGCACACCCCGCGAGCTGTACACCCGCCCCACCACCCCGTTTGTGGCCACTTTTGTGGGCTCTATGAACCTGTTCACCCCCGAGAAAACCCCCGGCGGCTACCGCATCAGCGGGCACGAGGTGGCCTTGCCGGTTGCGCCTGCGGGCCAGGTGGGTGTGCGCCCCGAGCGGGTGGAGCTGAACGCCCACGGCCCCTTTAGCGGCACGGTGGAGCTGGTAACCTACCTGGGGGCCGAGCAACAGGTGCTGGTGCGGGTGGGCCCCGACCTCTGGACGGTACTGGCGCCCAACCAGGTGCTCTTGCAGCGTGGAGACCCGGTGCGGCTCCACGTGCCGGAGGACGCCTGGATTCTGGTGTAGGTGCTTCGTGCCCCGGGTTCTCTACATCACCACCGACGGCCTCAGGCCCGATGCCCTCGAGGCCGCCCACACCCCCCACTTTCAGGCCCTCATGCGCGAGGGGGCCTACACCCTGACGGCGCGCTCGGTCTGGCCGAGCATCACCCTGCCCTGCCACATGAGCCTGTTTCACAGCCTGCCGCCGGAGCGGCACGGGGTGCTTTCCAACACCTATGTGCCCATGGCCCGTCCCGTGCCGGGGCTCTTTGAGGCGCTCAAGCAGGCAGGCAAGCGCAGCGGCATGTTTTATTCCTGGGAGCCCCTGCGCGATGTGGCCAGGCCCCTCTGCCTCACTGTATCCAAATTGATCGCTTACGAACACAACCCCGAGGTCTCCGATCAGAAAGTGGTAAGTGCGGCGTTGCCCTACCTGCGCTCGAGCGAATTCGACTTCACCTTTCTCTACCTGGGCAGTGTGGACGAGGTGGGGCATCTCGCCGGCTGGATGAGCCCCGCCTACCTGCGCCAGGTTGAACACCTCGACGACCTGCTGGGCCAGGTGGTGGAAGCCCTGCCGGGAGACACGGTGCTGCTGGTGATGAGCGACCACGGCGGCCACCTGCGGATGCACGGCACCGAGCACCCGGAGGACATGACCGTGCCTTTTATGGCCTGGGGGCCGGGGGTGCCCCGGAACCATCCCATCGTGGAGCCGATCAGCCTCCTGGAGCTGGCCCCCACGGTAGCGCAACTGCTGGGGGTAGCACCCGAGCCTGTCTGGGAAGGGCGTGCCCTCCGGCTCCGCTGAGGGCATCCCTCACAGATCCACTGTCAGGAATGGTGTAGAAAAACCTCGCCCAACTGGGCCAGGCTACCCACCGCCCGGCCTGTAGGCAGATGGCGCACCACCACGGTAGCAGGCTCGCCGTTGGCTTTGCCCACTTCGGCTACTGAAAACAGCTCTCCATCCACCTCTACCGTGATCTCGCGGGTTCCACAAATCTCCACCAGACGAAAGCGGCTCAGGCTTAGCCACTCTTCCCCCAATACCCGCCGAAGTTCTTCGTAGGCAACGGTTTTGTACCAGGCTTCGCCGGCCTGCATCATCTCGGCCCGGTAGGCGGCAATGGCCGCCTCGCGCAGGCGCATTTCCTTGGATACGTTGCTGCTCATACTTGTCCACAAATCTAAAGCGCTTTTGTCAGTGGCTCGCAAGGAACCAGATGACAAAGGGTGCCTTTTTTGGGTTCTGGACGTAATATCGTTGCAAAATAAGTAATCAGGCGACTTTGATGGCTCTACTGAACCCGTTCCAGAGAAGCGCAACGCTGGCCTGACGGTTCGCAGGTATGGTCGGGCTAAGGGGGGTAGAGAGATGCGTCAACGGGAGGTTCCACTGGTCTGGGTGCTGGCCTCGGGGCTGGGTCTGGCCTCGCTTGGGATGGCGGTCTGGGGGATGGCGTGGGTGATGGGCCTGGGTGGGTTGGGTGTGGCGCTGGCGCTTCTGGGTTCCCGCCTCGAGCGTCCAACCCCGACCTCAAGACCCAGATCCTCTCCCATCCAGCCCCTGCGTGCCCCCACATTCGCGCCTGGTCTCACGGTGCGGGCCCGAGTAAGCGTTCGCGCACCGGCTCCCCCACCCCTCAGCGAGGCCGAGGTGGCCCGCCTACTCGCCGAGTTGCACCCCGCGCCCAAAAAGGTGCTGTCCGCAGAGCCCATGCCCCCTTCTAAAATGCCAAACCGCTACCGCCGGTTGCGCGAGACTGGGGTTCAGCCGTTGTTCGATTTGGAAACGCTGGAAGTAGCCTAGGGTCTAAGTGCGCCCACGATAGAAAGGTGCGGTTTTGATGCAGTGTGATTCGTATGAGGGGCTTGCAGTGGCGCGGCGCAAGCCCTGGCTCTGGATCGTGAATATCGTGAATGTAGATTTCGGAATTGGAGATACTTACCGCACCCCTCGAGGCTCGTTAGTTGCGGAATTGACCACCCATGTACGCTTCACTTATCGTTCCAGGCCAGATGCGCTAGGTCCATCCGAGCAAGCCGTACCACTCTCGGTGCTTGCGCTCCAGGAAAGGGGTCGTATTCTAAAAGCAAGGTGGCTGGCCTGGCGCTGTTTGAATTGATGCTGCTCCTGCTGGTAGTGGGGCTCTTGGTTTGGGCTTTTGGTGCGGGCCGCAACCTGCCACCAACCCAAAGCGAGCAAGCCCACCGGTTGGACCTGGCCCTAGCCGAAGTCCGGCAGCAGGGCGGGCGGCTCCCCCACCTACGCGAACCGCTCAAACAGGTGCGGCAGTATGGTCGGGATTTGCGTAAACTGCTGCCGCAACTGGCGGAACTCGAGCACTTCCTGGCCAAACCGGGCACCGACGGCCCCACTCGAGACCGCCTGCTGGTGC
>CALFDH010000143.1 GCA_937950405.1 uncultured Meiothermus sp. | reverse complement strand
TCGGCCCGAAAAGTGGGGCCAAAGGTATACACTTTACCGAATGCCAGGGCCCCGGCTTCTGCGTAAAGCTGGCCCGACTGCGAGAGGTAGGCTTTCTCGCCATCGAACAGGTCTACTTCGAACAAATCGGTGGTGCCCTCGACGGCGTTGGGAGTTAGGATGGGGGCATCGAGCCGGATAAAGCCCCTTTCATGGAAGAAGTCGTGGATGGCCCGCTCGAGCTCGTCGCGTACCCGCAGCACCGCCCAGGCCCGGCGGTGGCGCATATATAGGTGGCGGTGGTCCATCAGGAAGTCCACTCCGTGCTCTTTGGGGGTGATGGGATATTCCTTGCTGGGCAGGGCTATCACCTTGAGCCCCCGCACCGAAAGCTCATAGCCCCCCGGTGCCCGGCTATCGGCCCGCACCAGGCCGGTGATTTCCAGGGCGGTTTCCTGGGGCAGGTGGTCGGCCTGCTCAAACTGCTCGTCGGGCATCTCGCCCTTGAAGGCGGTGGCCTGGATAAAGCCGGTGCCATCGCGCAGTTGGAGAAAGTGAATTTTGCCTTTGGAGCGGCGAGCGGTAAGCCAGCCGCGCAGCAGCACTTCCTGGCCCTCATGTTGGGCGATGTCTTGGATAAAGGCCCTTTGCACCCGGTGATTTTACCCAGGCTTTGGTCTTGGTAAAAGCGCCCAGTACCTGCTTCGCCGGAACTGGGGTGTTGGTCCGGGCTCTTTTTTTCGTTATGCTGTGTTCGTAATGGCTGATAACTTCAACCCCTTCGAACATCGCAAGCCGCACCACCCCGAAACCTGCCCGGTGTGTAAGTTTGCCCACCTGCACCAGCACACCCAGTTCAGCCTGCTGGATGGGGCGGCCCGGCTCAAAGACCTGCTCAAGTGGGTCAAGCAGACCTCGCCCGAGGAGCCTATGCTGGCCATGACCGACCACGGCAACTTGTTCGGAGCGGTGCAGTTTTACAAGTACGCCACCGAGATGGGCGTCAAGCCGATCATCGGCTACGAGGCCTATGTGGCCGCTGAGTCTCGCTTTGACCGCAAGCAGGGGAAGGGGCTGGATGGGGGCTATTTTCACCTCACGCTGCTGGCCCAGAACATGGAGGGCTACCAGAACCTCTCCCGGCTGGCCAGCCGGGCCTACCTCGAGGGCTTCTACGGTAAACCCCGCATAGATCGCGATATTCTGCGAGAACACAATGCGGGCATCATCGCCCTTTCGGGCTGTTTGGGGGCCGAAATTCCCCAGTTTATCTTGCAGGAGCGCCACGAGGACGCCGAAAAGCGCTTACAGGAATACCTCTCGATATTTGGCCCTGAACGCTACTTCATCGAGATTCAGGACCACGGTCTGCCGGAGCAGCACAAGGTGAACCGGGTACTCAAGGAGTTTGCCGATAAGTACGGCCTGGGGATTGTGGCCACCAACGACGGGCACTATGTCCGCAAAGAGGACGCCGAGGCCCACGCGGTGGTGCTTGCGGTGCAGTCCAAGGCCACCTGGGACGACCCCAACCGCTGGAAGTTCCCCTGCGACGAGTTTTATGTCAAAAGCCCCCAGGAGATGGTTCAGACCTTTGAAGACGAAAAAGAACTCTGGGGCAGCCGGATGGATGAACTCTTCGACAACTCGGTGAATATCGGGCGGATGTGCAACGTGGAGCTGGTGCCCAAGAAAGTGCAGTATCGCATCCCCAGGTATCCCCTGCCAGAGGGACGTACCGAGGTGACGTACTTTCGGGAACTCACTTTTACAGGGCTGCTCAAGCGCTATCCGGGCCGGGTGACCCCCGAGCTGTACCGCGAGTTCTTGCGAAAAATTGGTCGTCCGGTGCCCCACGGCGTGGGGGACGCGCTGGCTCTGGAACTGGCCCAGATACCCGACCTCGAGGCCACCCGGGCCCACCTGCCCGAATTGCAGGAAGGGATGGTCTGGGACGGCTGGGCCATTCTGTCCCGTGCGGTCTACGAGCTCAGCGTGGTGGAGCGGATGGGCTTTCCGGGCTACCTGCTGATCGTGGGCGATTTCATCAACTGGGCCAAGGACAACGGCATCTCGGTAGGGCCAGGCCGGGGTTCGGCAGCAGGCTCGCTGGTGACCTATGCCACCCGCATCACCAACATTGACCCCCTGGAATACAACCTGCTGTTTGAGCGCTTTTTGAACCCGGCGCGGGTTTCCATGCCCGATATTGACACCGACTTTTCCGATGTCCGCCGGGGGGAGGTCATCGAGTACGTGCGCCAGCGCTACGGCGACGAGATGGTGGCCCAGATCGGCACCTTTGGCACCCTGGCCTCCAAGGCGGCCATCAAAGACGCGGCCCGGGTTTTTGGCCTGCCGGTCAAAAAAGCCGATGAACTGGCCAAGCTGATCCCGGTGGTGTTCGGCAAGCCTACCCCACTGGAAAAAGCCATCGAGACCATCCCCGACCTGCGGGCCGAGATGGAGAAAGACCCGCTGGTCAAACGGGTGCTGGAGGTAGCACAGAAGCTCGAGGGCTTGAACCGCCAGTCCTCTGTGCACGCAGCCGGCGTGGTCATCGCCGATGTGCCCCTGCAAGACTACATCCCGCTGATGCGGGCGGGCGACACCGGCGCCAAGGTGACCCAGTACGACATGAGTTCGGTGGAGGCCCTGGGCTTCTTGAAGATGGACTTCCTGGGCCTGCGCACCCTCTCGTTTCTGGACGAGTGCAAGCGCATCGTCAAGGAATCCAAAGGGGTAGAAATTGATTTCGACAGCATTCCGATGGACGATGCCGCGACCTTTGAACTGCTGGGGCGTGGCGAGACCAAGGGAATTTTCCAGCTCGATTCGGCGGGCATGACCAGCGCCGTGCGGGGCCTGAAGCCCCGGCGCATTCAGGACATCATTGCGCTGGGCGCGCTCTACCGGCCCGGCCCCATGGAGAACATTCCCACCTACATCCGCCGCCATCACGGGCGCGAGCCGGTGGAGTACCCCCAGTTTCCCAACGCCGAGAAGTACATCCGGCCCATCCTGGAAGAGACCTACGGCATTCCGGTCTACCAGGAGCAGATTATGCAGATTGCCACGGTGGCGGCGGGCTACAGCCTGGGCGAGGCTGACCTGCTGCGGCGGGCCATGGGCAAAAAGAAGATGGAGGAGATGGTCAAGCACCGCGCCCAGTTCAAGAAAGGCGCAGCAGAGAAGGGCATACCGGAGGACGAGGCCGACCGGCTATTTGACTTGCTCGAGGCCTTCGCCAACTACGGCTTCAACAAGTCGCACTCTGCGGCCTACGCCATGCTGACCTACCAGACCGCTTATGTAAAGGCCCACTTCCCGGTGGAGTTTTTTGCTGCTGTGCTCACGGTTGAACGGGGCGACTCCGACAAGGTGGCCGAATACATCCGGGCGGCGCGGGCGGTGGGGGTCGAGGTGCTTCCGCCGGATATCAACCAGTCGGGCTTCAGCTTCCGGGCGCTGGAAAAAAGCGTGCTGTTTGGACTGTCGGCGGTCAAGAACGTGGGCGAGCACCCCACCGAGCAGATTCTGGCCGAGCGGGAACGGGGTGGGAAGTTCAGGTCGCTGCCCGATTTCTTGCGGCGGGTGGATGCCAGCGTGGCCAACAAGCGCGTGGTGGAGTCGCTCATCAAGGCGGGGGCCTTTGATGCTTTTGGCCCCAGGGGACCCATGCTGGCCGCCCTGGACGACCTGCTCAAGTGGGCCCAGGCCGAGCGCGAGCGGGCCCAGTCGGGGATGATGGGCCTCTTTGGCGAGTCGCAGGAACCCCTCATTCCAAAAAAGCCCCTGCTGGATGCCATTACCGAGCTGCGCATGGAAAAAGAGGCCCTGGGCATTTACGTAACCGGTCACCCGCTTTCCCGTTATGCCGGCTTGCGCGAGGCGGCTACCTGTACGGTGGAGGCACTGCCCCAGGCTTTTGCCGAACTCAAAGGCAGCCGCAACCGTGCGCGCCTTTTGTTGGCCGGCATGGTAGAGGGAATCGTTCGCAAGCCGACCAAGTCGGGCGGGATGCTGGTGCGCTTTACGCTGGGGGATGAGACGGGCGCGGTGGAAGTGGTGGGGTTTGGCAAGTCCTACGACAAAATTTCACCGCGCATCGCCGAGGATGCCGCTGTTTTAGTAGTGGTGGAGGTGGAGCCGGACGGCGAGGGCGAGAGCTTGCGGGTGGTGGCGCAGGATGTATTCCCGTACAGCGAACTCGAGGGAATGCCCAAGGTGCTGGAGCTCGAGATCGATATGGCCCTGATGGACGACGAAAAACTACTGGACCTGCGCAGCCGACTCGACGAATACCCCGGCATTTTGCCCGTCCAGCTCAAGGTACGGGGGCCGGGCGGTTGGGCCTTGGTGGAGGCCCGCGAGGTCAAGGCCGCCGAGGAGGCCCTGCCGGTGCTCCAGGACCTCGACTGGCTCGAGGCCCGCCTGATTCCCGACCGCGAGATGCTACTGGGCTTTGGGAAACCAGCCGATGGCAACTTCAGAAATCACAAAGGGCCAGACCAGGGGCCGGTGGTGCCGTTTTGAGTTCTCCCAGAGGATTCCTCAAACCGTTACTACAGGAAAGGCCTCCACACCGGGCTCTCGAGGTCGGTCAGCACCTCCGGTGCATTGAAATGGTGAAGCCCCGGCAGCGAGATGACTTCAGGGCAGTTGTTGGGCCAGGCCTGGTGCAGTAGCCGGCTCTGGCGGTGGAATTCGCTGGACTCGAGCGCCCCCACTGCTAGCAGCAGGGGTACTCGGAGGGTGGGTTCTTTGTAGATAGGGCTCGAGGCCCGTGCACTTGCGGGGTCGAGCTGCAGGTCGCGGTTGACCGAAACCTGCAACAGGGGCTCGAGGTCAAAGAGTCCGCTAACGGCAATACCGCCAGCAATCGCCCCCGGAGATACACCGTAGGACTCCCAGGGGGTCGCGAACATCTCGGCGGTCAGGTGCCCCCCTGCCGAATGCCCGCTGATGAGCATGGGGCCCTGGAGCCCATACTGGGGGGCCTCGCGGGAGAGCCAGGCCACGGCCCGGCGGCACTGCTCGGTAATCTCGGCCAGGCGCACCGCCGGGCACAGGGCATAGTTCAGCACCGCCACGCTGATACCGGCCCTCACCAGCGGCGGGGCCAGCCAGGAAAAGTCGTCCTTGTCGAAGGCCCGCCAGTAGCCCCCGTGAATGAACACCAGGAGGTAGCGGCTTTTGGGGGCCGGGAAGAGGTCGAGGGTTTCGTTAGGGCCAGCCCCGTAGGCCAGGCTGGCCTGGTGTTCCAGCGCTTGCCGGGCTGCGCGGGAATCTTCGGCCCAGCGCCGGAAATAGTCGGCAGCATCTGGCACCGAGAGCCGGGGGCTGTACTCGAGTTCGTGCCAGGAGGGGGTGTTCATGGTGGAGGATCCGTGGTCAATAGTCGATAGTCAATGGTCAATAGTGGACTGCGGATAACGCTTGGCTATCGGCTAGACACTAAGATACCGTTTCCACAACTCGGGCTGGGCCTTCAGGGCCTCCGAGTCGCCCTGCCAGACCACCCGCCCGCGCTCGAGGATGCTGTGCCGGTCGGCCAGGGCAATCAGGCGTTCGACGTACTTGTCAATTACCAGGATGGTCTGTCCACTTTCCTTGAGGAGCTGCAGCACCCGCCAGATTTCCTCGCGCAAAAGTGGGGCCAGGCCTTCGGTGGCCTCATCCA
>CALFDH010000142.1 GCA_937950405.1 uncultured Meiothermus sp. | reverse complement strand
GAGCCGTCGGCCACCGCGTCGGAGGTGTCCTTCATGGCCTCGGTCTCACGGTAGGGCGAGGCCACCGAGCCTGCATCCAGATGGTCGCGGCCAATCACGATGGGGGCCTCTACCTCGCCCTTGTGCACCATCTCGTTGAACAGCAGGCCGGCCTGGTCGCGCTCCCGGTAGCCCAGCCAGCAGATGCGGGCGGGCAGGCCCTGGAACTTGAACTTCTTCACCCCCTCGCTCAGCCAGCGGTGGAGCCTTTCGTCCTCGGGAAAAAGTTTCAGGATGGCCTGGTCGGTCTTGTAGATATCTTCGGGCTTACCGGAAAGGGCCACCCAGCGAAAAGGCCCCCGCCCTTCGCAGAACTGGTCGCGGATGAAGGCGGGTACAAAGCCGGGGTAGCTGAAGGCTTCCGCGAAGCCCCCCAACTGGGCAAAAGCCCGCAGGTTGTTGCCGTAATCGAAGGCCACCGCGCCCTTTTTCTGCATCTCCACAATGGCCCGGCAGTGGGTGGCCATGTCGTGAAGGACGCGTTCCTTGTAGCCCTGGGGGTCGCGCTGGCGCAGGAGGGCCGGGTCTTCGTCGGCTTTCAGGATGGGGATGTAGCCGTACAGGGGGTCGTGGGCGCTGGTCTGGTCGGTCACCAGCTCCGGCGTGAAGCCCCGGCGCACCATTTCCGGCAGCACCTCCGCCGTGTTGCCCAGGAGGCCGATGGAAAGCGCCTGGCCCTTTTGTTTAGCTTCCTCGGCCAGCCGGAGGGCTTGGTCCAGGGAGTCGGCCCGCAGGTCCAGGTAGCGGGTCTCCAGGCGGCGCTGGATGCGCTCCGGGTCAATCTCCACGCAGAGGGCCACCCCGCCGTTTAGCGTGACCGCCAGGGGCTGGGCCCCGCCCATGCCCCCCAGCCCGCCCGTGACCGTGAGGGTGCCCTTTAGCGAGCCGCCAAAGTGCTTGCGGGCGGCAGCGGCAAAGGTCTCGTAGGTGCCCTGCAGGATGCCCTGGGTGCCGATGTAGATCCAGCTTCCGGCGGTCATCTGGCCGTACATCATCAGACCCAGCCGGTCGAGCCGGTCAAACTCTTCCCAGGTAGCCCACTGGGGCACCAGGTTGGAGTTGGCGATAATCACACGGGGGGCCAGAGGTTGGGTTTTGAACACGCCTACCGCCCGCCCGGACTGCACCAGGAGGGTCTCGTCGTTCTCGAGCCGCTCCAGCACCGCTAGAATCCGTTGCAGGTCCTGGGGGCTTCGCGCAGCCTTGCCGCGCCCGCCGTACACCACCAGTTCCTCGGGTTTCTCGGCCACTTCGGGGTCGAGGTTGTTCAGGAGCATCCGCTTGGCGGCTTCCTGAATCCAGCCTTTGGCGGTTTTATGCGGCCCACGAGGGGCTTTGGGGATCGGGCTCATCGTTCTGTCCTCCTGTAGTTTTCAACTTCGAGCATACTCCTGGTCTATCCTGGCTGATCAAGTCATGCTGCCTGCTTCACCGCGAGGGGCGGAGGGGGGGAGGGCTAAGCTGGTTTGCCGGCCAGGGCCTACGAATACCGCCTCATACCAGATTCGGTCAGTTCGTCCCCATTCGGGGACGAACTGACACGTCCGAAGGGAGGGGTGTGCTCTAGGATTCAAAAAGATAGCCTCTGAAGGTCTTGGGTTTGGGCGATTATCTTTTTAATCCGGTGTTTGAGGGCCGCGCTTTCCTGCGCACCTGTTTGCGAGAGCATCATGCTGGGAGTCTTTGGTCAAGCAAAAGCAAGGAGTCGTAAGGCGTATGATGCGCCCAAAAGGTGAAACCATGCTCGAACTAGATACTCACTTGAGCCTCGAGGACTTCCGCCGGATCGTGCGTGGGGGTGAGCCGGTCGAGTTGTCTGGCCTTGCACGAAAGCGGGTGGCGGAGTGCCGCGCCTTCGTGGATGATCTGGTGCGACGAGGGGAGCCTGTCTACGGCCTCAACACCGGCTTTGGCAAGCTGGCCTCGGTGCGCGTAGCCCTCCAGGACTTAAGGCTGTTGCAGCGCAACCTGCTGCTCTCGCACGCCATTGGGGTGGGGGAGCCGTTCCCCGCCGAAGTGGTGCGGGGCATGCTGCTGTTGCGGGCCCAGAGCCTGGCCCTGGGCTACTCCGGGGTGCGGGTGGAGGTGGTGGAGCGGCTTTTGTGGTTTTTGAACCAGGACATCCTCCCGCTGGTACCCTCGCAGGGTTCGGTGGGGGCTTCGGGCGACCTGGCCCCCCTGGCCCACATGTGCCTGCCACTGATCGGCGAGGGCGAGGTGCTCCACCAGGGCCGGGTGCAGCCTGCGGGCGAGGTGCTGCGGGCCTATGGGGTGGAGGCCCTCGAGCTCCAGGCCAAGGAGGGCCTGGCCCTGATCAACGGCACCCAGGCCATGACCGCCCTGCTGGCCCTCTTGCTCCTGGACGCCGAGGTGCTGCTCAAAACCGCCGATATAGCCGTGGCCATGAGCGTGGAGGCCCTCAAGGGGAGCCACCGCCCCTTCGACGAGGCCGTGGCCCGTCTGCGCCCACACCCCGGTATGGCCGCCACCAGCGCCAACGTGCGCAAGCTATTGCAGGACTCCGAGATCATGCGCTCACACGTAGACTGCGACAAGATTCAGGATGCCTACAGCCTGCGGGCCGCCCCCCAGGTGCACGGGGCCAGCCGCGACGCCCTTGCGCACGTGCTCGAGGTGGTGCGGCGGGAGATGCAGAGCGTAACCGACAACCCCCTGGTGCTGCCCGAGGAAGGGCGCACCCTCTCGGCGGGCAACTTCCACGGCCAGCCCCTGGCCCTGGCCGCCGACTACGCCGGCATCGCCCTGGCCGAGCTGGCCAACATCGCCGAGCGGCGCATCGAGCAGATGCTCAACCCCGCCCTCTCGGGCCTGCCGGCCTTTCTGGCCGAGGGCAGCGGCCTGAACTCGGGGCTGATGATCAGCCAGTACACCGCCGCCGCCCTTGTGAGCGAGAACAAGGTGCTTGCGCACCCGGCCTCGGTGGACTCCATCCCCACCAGCGCCAACCAGGAAGACCATGTTTCCATGGGCACCATCGGGGCCCGCAAAGCCCGCAGCATCTTCGAGAACACCCTCTGGGTGCTGGCCATCGAGCTGGCCTCGGCGGCCCAGGCCCTCGATTTCCACACCCCCTTGCGCCCCGGCCAGGGCGTAGAGGCGGTCTGGCGGCGCATCCGCCAGGAGATTCCCCACCTGGACCGCGACCGCTACCTGAAGCCCGAGCTGTTGCGCCTGTGCGAGCTGATTCGCTCTGGGGAACTGGTCAGGGTGGCCGAGCAGGCGGTGGGTACGCTGGAATAGAGCTATCGCTTAGACTGTACAGGTTGTGACCGCGACGGCAACGCCCAAAACCGCCTTTTACCGTGAAAGGCTCCAGAGCGCCCGGGCCGTGCTGGCCCCCATGGCGGGCTACACCGATGCCCCCTTTCGCAGGCTGGCCTTGGAGCACGGAGCAGCCTGGACGGTGAGCGAGATGGTGCTGGCCCGGGGTTTGCTGGCCGGGGAGCGCAAATCCACCGAGCTGGGTGCACCGTATCCGGGGGAGCCCAACCTGGTGGTGCAGCTCTTTGGCGACGACCCCGAGGTGCTGTGCGAGGCTGCCGCCAAAGCCGAGTCGCTTTTTTCGCCGGTGGCGATAGACCTGAACATGGGATGCCCGGCGCCCAAGCTGGCCGGGCGGGGTGGGGCCTGTTTGCTCCTGACCCCCGAGCGGGCCTATGCCCTGGTGCGGGCCATGCGGCAGGGGACGAGCCTCGAGGTCAGCGCCAAGATGCGCCTGGGCTGGGACCAGGACCACAGCCTGGAGATTGCCCAGGGCCTCGAGGCCGCCGGGGTGGCCCTCCTCACCGTGCATGGCCGTACCAGCCGCCAGCGCTACGAGGGCCAGGCCAACTGGGAGGCCATAGGCCGGGTGGCTGAGGCCGTGCGGGTGCCGGTGCTGGGCTCGGGCGACGTGACCACCCCCGAGCAGTTCCACTTGCGCCTCCAGACCGGGGTGGCCGGGGTGATGATTGGCCGTGGAGCAGTGGGCAACCCCTGGATTTTTCGCCAAATTGCCTCAGGGGCACCAGCTCCACCTCTCCCGGAGCGCATACAGACCGCGCTGCGCCACGCCGAGCTAAATGTGCAGTGGTACGGCGAGTTTCATGGCCTCCGCCAGCTTCGCAAGGTGCTCTACCGGTACTTCCCGGCCAACCCGGAGCTGCACCCGCTGCTCAAGCAGGTGTCTACCCTGAAAGACCTGAAGCAAGCCCTGCTCAGCGCAGGATGCCCTGTAGCACCTGTGCCACCGAACGGTCCAGGATACCCGGAATGCGGGCACTGAGCCCCAAATCCACACTTACGCCGCCCACGCCGGGCAGCCCCGAGAGCGCAAGCCGCAGCTCGCCCCGGTTGCGTCCGTTGGGGCCTAAGCCCAGGTTGAAAGCACTCTCGGCCACGCTGCGCCCGCCGATCAGAACGCGCAGGGGGCCTTCCAGGGTGAAGCCGATGGGGTTGGGGTTCTCCACCTCCAGCACCAGCCGGATGGCCAGCCCATCCAGGCGAATCTCGGCCAGCCGAATGGTCGGGAGCTGGAAGGCAAACTGAATGCGCACATCGCGGTCTACGAGGGTCACGGGCCCAATCGGTACCACCGCCGGGCCCAGTTGAACCCGCAGCTCACCCAACAAACGGAAGCGGGTGTTCTGCCCACTCACCAGGCTGGCCAGCGCCCGCGTACCCTCCACAAGGGGCACCACCAGCCGGGTGCTGGTGTCGCGGCTGGCCCCCGAGGGGATTTCCAGGGCAGGCAGGGTCAGGCGAAACTGCGAACCGCCCAACTCTGCCGTTACGGTGCTGTCTAGCAAGGGCAGGGTGAAGCCGTTGGGGTTAGTCAGGCGCAGGCGCACGTCGAACTCGCCCCGTCCGCTGAAAGGGTCAATCGAGACCAGACTAAACTGCAAAAGCTCTACCTGCGGCGCCTGGGGCCGCACGGCCTGCGGTACGCAAGCCCCGAGTATCAAGGCCAGACCCCAGAATGCCCATCCTGAAACACGTTTCATGGTTGCCTCCACCCCGAGCTTACCGGATGCCGGTTCTTTAAGTTGGGTTATTTCCTTTAGAACCTCTTAACCCACCGTCCAGCCCCTGGCCCTGAACTCTTCCAGGAGGGGCTTGAAGGCCGGCCAGACCAGGCTTTCGCTGGGGTAGGGAGGGCGGGGGTAGCCCCCAGGCAGACCCAGATGGCGCAGGGCCTGCTTCAGCAACACAAAGCCGCCCTGGGCCAGCACCCGGCCAAAGGGTTCTACCTCGGCTTGCAGGGCCTGAGCCTCGGCGACCCTGCCGGCCTGCCAGAGGTTGAGCATCTCTCTGTAGGGCTTGGGGGCCAGGTTGGAAACCGCCAGAATGCCCCCTTTTGCGCCGAGCCCCAGGGCCCCCAGGAAGGTGGGGGCATGGCCGGTGTAGAGCTCGAGCGCCAGTTTTTGCGAAGTGTAGAAGGCCATGCGGGCCAGTTCCCCGCTCGAGTCCTTGAGGCCCCCAATGTTGGGGTGCTTGGCCAGTTCGGCCACTACCGGCAGGGGCATCTGGGCTTTGGTATTGGCCGGCACGTGGTAGAGCCAGACCTCGGCTTTGCCCATATCGGCAATGCCTCCGAAGTAGCGCAACAGTCCATCGTTGCCCAGGTTGGCCTCGTAGTAGCGGGGGGGTGTGACCAGCACCTTAGCGCCCAGGCTCTCGGCTTCGCTCAGGGCAATAGCCGCCTGGGCCAGGGTCTCTTCCATTAAGCCCACCATGGCAGGCTTACGGGGGGTCTGGATGGCCAGGCCCGCAGCCCGCTCCTCGCGGGTCAGGTGGACGCCTTCGCCGTTGGAACCGTAAAACAGCAGTCCATCCACATGGGGTTCGATGGCCTGGGCAAGGTCGCGGAAGGCTTCTGCATCGAGGTGGCCGTTCTGGTCGAAGGGGGTGGGGAGGGGAGGGATGATCATTGTCGGCTGTTTCCTTGTGACAAAACCAGGTGATTCTATCGCATCATCGCCCTCGAGCGCCAAGTGTCGAGGGCCAAGAAAGGCTTTTATCGTTTTCTCCTTTCCCTCTCCCCTTGCGGGAGAGGGTGGCGACAGCGCCGGCCAGTAAGGTGCTCTTTTGGCCAAATACAACAATTCTGGCGGTAACTGCTGTCGCCGGGTGAGGGGTTGAAACGACGATGCCCCGGC
>CALFDH010000141.1 GCA_937950405.1 uncultured Meiothermus sp. | reverse complement strand
GTGGCCGAGGCAGTGTACCGGCAGATCCTGCACGAACACCCGGGGGTGGCCCCATGAAGCAAACCATTGCGCTAACCCAGTCCGAAGGGCGCCTCGAGGGCCTCGAGACCCTCCTGGCCCGGCACGGCCTCGAGGTCTGGCGGGTACCCCTCATCGAGACCCATCCCCTCCAGACAGACCTCACCCCCCTGCTGGACTGCCGCTGGTGGCTTTTTACCAGTGTGGCCGCCGCTCGGGCTGTCGCAGGGCAGGGCCTGGGGCTGGCGGGACGCTCCTTAGGAGCCGTAGGCGAGGCCACCCGGCGGGCCCTCGAGGCCCTGGGCGGGCGGGTTGAGCTGGTAGCGCCCCAGGAAACCAGCGAGAGCCTGGCCGAGGCCTTCCTGGCCTTGCGGCCCTTCGGGTTTGTGGGCTTACCGCAGGGCAACCTGGCCCGGCCCACCCTGTTCCGGCGGCTCCGGGAGGCGGGCTATACCGTGCGACCGGTGGTGGTTTACGAGACCCGGCCCCGCCCCTGGCCCGGCCTCCCCGCACCCGACCTGCTGCTCGTGGCCAGCCCCTCCGCCGCCTGGGCGCTGCCGGAATCCATCAGGCAGCAAAGCCACTGTCTGGCCCTCGGGCCCACCACCGCCCAGGCGCTGGTAGAGCGGGGTTTTGCGCACACCACCATCGCCCAGCCGAACCCGGAGGCCATTCTGCAAACCATCCAGCAACTGTGAGGCAAGCCATGCTCGATCTGAAGAACCCCGAAACCCTGCCCGTGGATGCACCCGTCCAGATACCCCGGCGCCCCCGGCGCCTGCGCAGCAGTGCGGCCCTGCGCGAAAGCGTAGCCGAAACCCACCTTCGGCCTGCCAACCTGATTGCGCCCTTCTTCCTGAAGCCGGGCTCGGGCCCCGCCGAGCCCATCGGAACCCTTCCCGGCATTGCTCGCCTTAGCCTGGACGATTTCCTGCGCGAAGCCGAGCGGGCCCTTAACCTGGGGGTACGCTCTTTGCTGCTCTTTGGGGTGCTGCCCGAAGCCCACAAAGACCCCCTGGGCCTGAGCGCTGCCGACCCCCGGGGCCCGGTGCCAGGGGCCCTGCGGGCGGCTCGCAAAGCATTTGGCGAGGCGGTTGTGCTCTACACCGATGTGTGCCTCTGCGCCCACACCAGCCACGGCCACTGTGGCGTGCTGAAGGAAACCCCCCGGGGGGTACGGATTGACAACGACGCCTCGCTCCGAGGTCTGGCCGCCATGGCCCTCGTGCATGCCGAAGCAGGCGCCGACTTTGTGGCCCCCTCGGACATGATGGACGGACGCGTGGCGTACCTGCGGCAGGCCCTCGACCAGGCGGGCTACAGCGAGGTGGGTATTCTCTCCTACGCCGTCAAGTACGCCAGCGCTTTCTATGGCCCCTTCCGCGAGGCCGCCCAGAGCGCCCCCAGCTTTGGCGACCGGGCTTCGTACCAGATGGATATTCGCAACCGTCGGGAAGCCCTCCTGGAAGCTACCCTCGACGAGGCGGAGGGCGCCGATTTGCTGATGGTCAAACCGGCCCTGGCCTATCTGGACATTCTGGCCCGGCTTCGGCCCATCACTCATCTGCCGCTGGTAGCCTACAACGTGAGTGGGGAGTACGCCATGGTCAAAGCAGCAGCACAGGCGGGGGCCCTCGAGGAGGCTCGAGCGGTACGGGAAACCCTTACCGCCCTCAAGCGGGCCGGGGCCGACCTGATTGTGAGTTATCACGCCCTGGAGGCCGTGGAAAAGCAATGGCTTTGAAGGAGGTTGAGTTTGTGGGTGGGTTCAGGCATTGGAAGGCTCCGCGGCGCTGGGTCTGGTGGGCGTTTGCCCTGGTGGTGGGCTTCTTGATTGCGCAGGTGGTCTGGTGGGTGATTTTCCAGCGTCAGTACATCCAGCAGAACATCGAGTACGCCGAGACGGCCTGGCTTCAGGAAGCCGCCCTGGTACAACAACTGTGGTCGGCCACCCAGCCTTCCCGCCGCGAGGCGCTCCTGGCCGAGCTGAAAGCCGCCTTCCCGCATCTGGAAGTCGAGGGCGATAGGGTGTTTGTGAACCCCGAGCGGCTGGCCTTGTACCGCGCCGAGCAGATGCGCCACCTGCGGATGTTCGCCTTCGAGGGGCCTTTCTTCCTGCTGGTAATGCTGGGGGGGCTATGGATTATTGCCCACAGCCTGCGGAGTGAGCAGGAGTTCAAGCGCCGTCAGCAGAACTTTTTGATGGCAGCCACCCACGAGTTCCGCACCCCCATCAGCACCCTGCGCCTCCTGCTGCAAACCCTGCAAATGCGCGAACTGCCCAGGGAGAAAGCCCAGACCTACCTGGCCCACATGGGTCACGAGATTGACCGCCTCGAGGATCTCTCCGAACGCCTGCTGGCAACCTCGAGGCTGGCCCAAGGACTGGGGCCGGTGCAAAGCAGCCCTCAGAACTTCGGCGACGTGGTGAAGCAGTGCGTGGAGCGCCAGCGCAGTGTACTCGAGGCCCGGGGGGCCAGCCTGTACCTCGAAATTGCACCACAGCCGCTGCTGGTAGAACTGGACCTCGAGGCGCTGGGCCTGGTGCTATCGAACCTGCTCGACAACGCCCTGAAGTACAGCCCCCAGAACCCCAAACCCATCTGGGTGCGGGTCAGGGCCGAAGGGCAGGCGGTGCTCGAGGTCGAAGACCGCGGCATCGGCCTCCAGCCAAGCGAGGTCGCGCACATTTTCGAGCCCTTCTACCGGGTCGGCGACGAACAGACCCGCAACACCCGGGGGCTGGGCCTGGGCCTGTACCTGGTGCGCGGCCTGACCGAGCTGATGGGTGGCAGCGTGCGGGCTGAACCCCTACCGCAGGGCACCCGGTTCAGTTTGCGATTCCCCCTGGCCCAAGCAGCCTTGCAGCCTGCTGGCCCGGAGGAATCTCAGGAAAAAACGTCCAGACCGGAGGGCCGACCTGCATGAAAGCACAGGCAAAAGCCCCACTGGTGCTGATTGTCGAGGACGAACCGGCCATGGCCGAGGTGCTGGCCGATAACCTTGGAAGCGAAGGGCTTTGCGTGGAGATGGCCCCCGACGGTGCGAGTGCAGTCCGCTGCTGGCAAGAGAAAAACCCCGACCTGGTGGTGCTCGACGTGATGCTACCGAAGCTGGATGGCCTCGAGGTCTGCCGTCAGATGCGTTCAGCGGGCTACAGCACCCCGGTGCTGTTCCTTTCAGCCAAAGGTCAGCCCGAAGACCGCGTAGAGGGGCTACAGGTGGGGGGCGACGACTACCTGGGCAAGCCGTTCCACCTGCCGGAGTTTTTACTGCGGGTTAAGAACCTCCTGCGCCGCCGCAAGGAAACCCGCACAGTGCCTACCTACACCTTTGCCGGCCACCAGATAGACTTCCGTGCCTGGACGGCTCGCCTGCGGGATGGCCGCAAGGAACTGCTGAGTGAGCGCGAGATGGCCATTCTGTGGCTCTTGATTGAGCGGGCCGGCGAGGTAGTAAGCCGCGACGATATTCTGGATCGGGTCTGGGGCCAGGAGGTCTTCCCCAGCAGCCGCACCATAGACAACTTTGTGGTGCGCCTGCGCCGGCTTTTCGAGCCCGACCCGCAAAACCCCCAGCACTTCCACACTGTCTGGGGGGTGGGTTACCGCTTCACCCCCGAGCCGGAGCCCCGCGGCGCGAGGCCCGGCCAGGTGTAAGCCCTGCTGCCAAAAAACCATCGAAGCAACCCCAAAATAGCCCAATCCCCGAACACCCAACACAGGAGCTTTTGTGAACAGCCCGCAAAACCCCACCACCACCTCCCTCTTTCTCCGGGCCGCCTGGGGCGAGGATACCCCCCGCGCCCCCATCTGGCTGATGCGGCAGGCCGGGCGCTACCTACCCGAGTACCGTGCCATCAAGGCCCGGGCCTCTTTTTGGGAGATGGTACGCACCCCGGAGCTGGCCGCCGAGATAACCCTTCAACCCCTGCAACGCTTTCCACTGGACGCAGCCATCCTCTTTAGCGACATCATGACCCCCCTGCCTGCTCTGGGGGTGGAGATTGCCTTTAGCCCCGGCCCGGTAGTCGCCCAGCCCCTGCGAAGTCTGGCCCAGATAGAAGCACTGCAACTACCTGCAAGCGAAGCAATCGCCCCCTATGTGGCCGAGGCCCTAAAGCAGGTGCGGCGGGCCCTGGCTGGCCGCGGGGTGGCCACCATCGGCTTTGCCGGGGCCCCCTTGACCCTGGCCACCTACCTGGTCGAGGGGGCGGGATCCAAGGACTACGCGGTGTTCCGGGCCTTCTTACGACAAGAACCCTCCACCGCGCACCGACTGCTGGAAAAACTGACCGAGCTCACCCTGCGCTACCTCAGAATGCAAATCGAGGCCGGCGCCCAGGCCATTCAGCTCTTCGACTCCTGGGCCGGGCTGCACGACGCCCCCACCTACCGTAGCTTTGGCCTGCCCTACAACCGCGCCGTTCTGGAGGGCCTAGCGGGCCTGGGCGTTCCCCGGCTGTACCTGGCGGTAGGGGCCAGCCACCTTTACCCCACCCTAGCCGAACTGCCCTGCGAGGCCATCAGCGTGGACTGGCGGGTGACCCTGGACGAAATTCGCCCGCTCTGGCCGGGCCGCACGCTGCAAGGCAACCTAGACCCTGCCATCCTGCTGGCCCCCCCCGAGGTGATCACCCGAGAGGCCCTGCAGGTTTTGCAATCCGGGCGCGGCGGCCCCCACATCTTCAATCTGGGGCATGGGGTCTTGCGAACCACGCCCCCCGAGCACGTCACCCATCTGGTCGAAGTCGTTCAATCCTATAACCGCCACCAAGAGGAAGCCGCATGAGCGAGAAAGAAACCCGAGACTACAAAGAAAAAGAAACCCGGCGCATGGTAGACCTAGACCCCGCCGGCCTGGTGAGCCGTAAGGCCCCCGACCAGGCCAAGCGGCAGTTCATGAACTACGCCTTCTTCAAGCTAAACCCGGAGTTCCGTCGGCAAAGCCGCGAGTTCATCGAAGCCGCCAAGGCCGAGTTTGCCGAGGTGTGCGAGCGCTGGGCAGCCAGGGGGCAGGGCTTCATCCTGCGCTCTTACAGCCTGGTGGGCCTGCGGGCCGATGTGGACTTCATGCTCTGGCGCATCAGCTTCCAGGTGCCCGACTTCCAAGCCATGCAACGGGAGTTGAACCGTACCGCCCTGGCCGGCTATTTGAGCCAGCCCTACTCCTTCCTTTCCATGCAGAAACGATCCATCTATGTTGACCGCTTCAACCCCGAAGGCGAGGGCGTCCAGCTTTTGCCAGGGCAGGGGCAGTATCTCTTTGTCTACCCGTTCATCAAAACCCGCCCCTGGTACGACCTTTCGCCCCAGGCAAGGCAGGGCATGATGGACGAGCACATCTATGTATCGGCCCCCTTTACCGGCGTCACCCTCAACACCTCCTACTCCTACGGCATTGACGACCAGGAGTTTGTGGTGGCCTTCGACTCCGACTACCCCCAGGAGTTTGTGGATCTGGTGCAGCGCCTACGTTTCACCGAGGCCAGCCAGTACACCCTGCGCGATACCCCAATGTTCACCTGCGTCAAGAAGGAGCTTCGGGAGATATTAGACGATCTGGCCTGATGGCCTCCGCCGAAATCTGGGCAGCCGTGGGCCCAGGAGCAGCCTCCAATCGGGAGAGCCCACGCCCTTTCCGCCAGTTTCGTTTGACCTGTACAGACCCTCTCGCTTCACCTGCTGAGTCCCGCCTATGTTCTTGGATAATGGCATGATCGAAAATCATTCAGGTATTGCGCCCGGAGCAGGATTTTCTAGCGCAGCCTGAATTCATCTCTAGATCTTATACAAGCGCAACTTAACCCATGAAACCCAACCGAGGATCAAGATGAACGTGCTGCTGATGGCTTATGGCACCCCCTACCGTCAAGAGGAGATTCTGCCCTACTACACCGATATCCGCCGCGGGCGGCCCCCCAGCGAAGCGCTGTTGCAAGAGCTGGAGGAGCGCTACCATCTGATTGGCCGCAGCCCCCTGAACGAGATCACCTTTGCCCAGGCGGTGCGCCTCGAGGCAGCCCTGAACGCCACCCTCCCCCTGTACCCCACCCCCCTAAAGGCTTCACCCGGCGCCAGGGTGCGGGGCCCTGCTCGCGTCTACCACGGCACCAAGCACTGGCACCCCTTTATTGCCGAGGCGGTGCGGGCCATGGCCGAGGACGGGGTCAGGCAGGCCGTAGGCATTGTGGCGGCCCCGCACTTTTCGGCCCGCAGCATTGCCGAGTACCGCGAAAAGGTAGAAACTACCCTTTCCGAGCTGGGCCACCCGCTGGAGTTCCGCCTGATCGAGGAGTACTACGACCACCCTGGCTACCTTCAGGCGGTGGCCAACCGCTTGCTCGAGCAGCTCTGGCGGCTGCGGGAACCAGAGCGGGCGCTCTACCTATTCACCGCCCACTCCATCCCCGAAAAGGCGGCCCAGGATGGGCGTTACCAGGCTCAGGTACGCACTACTGCCGAGTTAGTGGCTCGGGCGCTAAACCTCTCGCACTGGGACACCGCCTGGCAGTCGGCAGGCCGCACCCCGGAACCCTGGATTGGCCCCGATGTCAACGAAAAACTGGAGGAGGCCAGAGCCCAGGGGTTCAGCGAGGTGGTGGTGACTGCGGTAGGGTTTCCTTCGGATCACCTCGAGGTCTTCTACGACCTCGACTACGAAGCGCAAAACACCGCTGCCCGGCTGGGCCTCCGCCTCCTACGCACCCGCAGCCTGAATGCCGACCCCGACTACATCGAGGTGCTGCGCGACCTGGTGCTGCGCGAATGGGCCCGCTTTAGCGCCCCCGCGAGGGGGGTCTGATGGCGCATCTGGTGGTGGTGGGAGGCGGAGCGGCTGGCCTCTCGGCGGCCTACTACGCACGCCAGGCCGCGCCCGACCTGGCTATTACCCTGCTCGAGGCCGACACCCGCTTAGGCGGGAAAATTTTCACTGTGGCCGAGGGCGGCTTTGTGCTGGAAGGCGGGCCCGATGCGGTGGTGCGTTATAAGCCCTGGGCGCTCGAGCTGATGCGCGAGCTGGGGCTGGAAAGCCGCATCGTGGGCACCACGCCCGCCAAGCCTTCGGCGCTCATCCACAATGGCGAGCAGGCACTGCCGATTCCCGCAGGCTTGCAAATGGTGGTGCCGGGCGACCTGCAGGCGCTGGGGCAGAGCCCGCTCCTGAGCCCTCTGGGCAAGGCTCGTGCCCTCCTCGACCTGATCCTTCCCAGAAGAACGGGGGAGGACGAGGCTTTTGGCGCCTTCATCGAGCGTCGGCTGGGGCGGCAGGTCTGGGAGCGGCTGGTAGCCCCACTCTCGGGCGGCATTTACGGCGGCGACCCCTACGAGCTTTCAACCCAGGCCGCTTTCCCGCAGCTTGTGGCCCTCGAGCAGCAGCACGGTAGTCTGATCCGGGGAGCCATCGCCCAGCGTAAGGCCCGGGGCAGCCGCGAAGCCGGGCAGCTATTCGCATCCCTCGAGGGCGGTCTGAGCACACTGGTGAAAGCGCTGGAGGCCCAGCTGACCGGGGTGAGCCTGCGGCTCGGTGTCCGCGTGGTGGGGCTCGAGCGGAAGGGGAACTGGCTGGTTCACACCCCTGAAGGCACACTTCATGCCGATGCTGTCGTGCTGGCTACCCCCGCGGGGGTTGCGGGAGAGCTGCTGGCGAACCTTCACCCCGAAGCCGCTCGCGCGCTGCAAGCAATTCCCTACGGCAGTTCAGCCACCGTCAGCCTTGCCTTCGATAAGGCAGAACTGCCGCCTCGGGTCGGCCACGGTATCTTGATGAGCCTGAGACAGGGCTTCAGCGCACGGGGCTTCACCTGGAGCGACCAGAAGTGGCCAGGTCGGGCCCCCCCCGGGCTTGGCCTGGTGCGGGCCTACTTTTCCGGGGTCGAAGCCGGCCCAGATGAGCTGGTTACGCTGGCGCTACGCGACCTCGAGCGGCTCTGGGGAAGGGTACCCAAGCCCCTGAAAACCTGGGTATTCCACTGGCCTCTGAGCCTGCCCCGCTACACCGTGGGGCATCTGGAACGTGTGAGCCAGGCCCTCGAAGCCGAAGCGCTGCCGGGACTTTTCCTCGCTGGAGCGGCCTACCACGGCGTTGGTTTGCCGGAGGTGGTGCGGATGGGTCGAGAAGCTGGTCAAAAAGCGGTTCGGTTTTTGACCAACTCACCCCAGCCTCAGAGGCTGGCCTGAGCACACAAACCGTTGCAACATCGCAGGAAGCGCGGTGACCCCACCAACTCGGGCAGAAGAAACCGGCGTCACAGCGACCCCGGTTTTTGCGGTGCTGAAGTGCTGAACATGGCGCGCCCGGGAGGACTCGAACCCCCGACCTACCGCTTAGAAGGCGGCTGCTCTATCCACTGAGCTACGGGCGCAATGAACCCCATCCTGGGGCAAGCGACAGTCTAGCAAACTTAGCGGCTTTGCAAAGCGCGCAAGGGCGGTCTACAAAAAACCGCCCGAAGGCGGTTGGATGGAGCGGGAGACGGGATTCGAACCCGCGACATTCAGCTTGGAAGGCTGACGCTCTACCAACTGAGCTACTCCCGCATTTTACGCTCGAGGGTAACCGGTAGCGTTGGTCGGGGAGACTGGATTCGAACCAGCGACCCTCTGCTCCCAAAGCAGATGCGCTACCAGGCTGCGCTACTCCCCGATTGTACGTCTGGCTGGCCAGAACGCAAGTACAAAGATAGCACGGCAGGACGAAAACGGTCAAACACCCTATTGACAAAAGGCTGACGGGTCGCTAAATTTAAAAGTTGTTTGGGCTGTTAGCTCAATTGGCAGAGCAACTGACTCTTAATCAGTGGGTTACAGGTTCGATTCCTGTACAGCCCACCAAGCAAATCGAGCAGAATTACAGAAACCGGGGCCAAAGCCCTGGTTTCGCCTTATTGGGGATGTTGGCAAGGTTACTCTTTTCACTTTGATACCCCCTAGCCTGGGGGCGGCAAATAACCCATCGGCCCTCAAACCAAGTGCTACATTTAGGGCAACGTGCACGCTATGGGAATTGTCAGTCGGGGTATGTTCAACAACCAAAGAATCCTGAGCCTCCTTGGCCTGCTTGTCTGGGGCGTGGTGTCGTTTCTTTATTTACCCGATACGTATCAGGCCTTCAGCTTTCTGTTTCTGATACCTTGGGTTTGGAAAGACGGCTTACCCAGCATGCGCTGGGCAGTTCCGCTGCTATTCCTCTTTGTGATGCTGGAACACTTATTTCCCCAGCCCAATCCGAGTCTGGACAGTTTGTTGGTGACGATGCTTCCAGGTTTGGTGGCGCTGGGTTTTGTGGCCTGGCTGCGAGAGCGGGATCGTCGCTCGCAAAAAGAACTCGAGGACTCGTTGCGCTTCATGCACCTGCTCGAGGAAGGCAGCCTGAACATCAGCACCGCCAACGACCCCCTGGAGCTAACCGAGAGCGCCATGACCTCGCTGCACAACCTGAATATCGCTCCGCATCTGGCCTTTGTGCGCTTCCGCGAGGGCAAGCCGGTGGTGGTGAGCGCGCGGGGGGCCTTGGAGCGCTACCGGGGGCGGCACCTCCCGCAGCAAAAGTTGAGCACCCACGCTTCTCTGACCGACACGTTTGTGGTGGGCAACTACCTGGAGGGTATCCCCGAAAGTGCGGGCTGGTCTACAGCAGCAGTTCCGGTCTCAGCCCGGCAGAAGCGCCCCCTGGGGGTGGTGATTCTGGCCAGGGAGGGCAATAAGCCTTTCCAATCCAAGGAGAAGGCCATGGCCAACTCGCTGGCCCGGGTAATGGGGGCGCAACTAGGTCAGATGGAGGCCCTCAAGTACCTCGAGGATGCCTACGACGGCACGCTGCGAGCCTTGGGTCTGGCCCTGGAATTCCGCGACCACGAGACCCAAGGCCACACCAAGCGCGTGGTGGCCTGGGCCGATCAGCTTGCCCAGGACATGGGGCTAGATGCCTCAATGCGCAAATACCTTCGCTGGGGGGCCTATCTGCACGACATTGGCAAACTGTCCATCTCTGATCAGATCCTGCTCAAACCCGACAAGCTAGACGAAGATGAGTGGGAGATTATGAAAAGCCACGTAGTGATGGGCTGGGAGATGCTCTCCCGGGTACCGTTTTTACCTCAAGAAACGCTAGAGGTGGTGCGGTATCACCACGAAAGCTGGGACGGCAGCGGTTATCCCGATGGTCTCAAAGGGCAAGACATCCCCATTCTGGCTCGTATCTTTGCGGTGGTGGATACTTTTGATGCACTTTATAGCCCTCGGCCCTACAAGCGGGCCTGGAAACCTGCCGAGATTATAGAGGAACTCCAGCGCCTAAAGGGCAAAAAGCTCGACCCCAAGCTGGTGGATACCTTCATCAAGCGCATCACTTCGCCATCGGGCCAGGTGGCGATGGAGGCGGCCAACCCCAGCAAGGCCAGTGTAAAAGCCTCGGGAAGACCGACAGCCTGAGCCCTCAAAAGGCTTTTGGCTGACCCATAGTCACCATGCAGTTGTTTCCTCCACGCCACGACTCCCCCCTGGCCGAGCTTTTTCATACCCCAGTCCCCTCCGGCGAGCCCTGGGCCTGGGTGTTGGGCCAGCGCATCCTGGCCGACGAAACCCTGGCCCGGCGCTTGCTAACCAAACCCCTCAGCCCCGGAATGGCCGACTGGATCGGCCAAGAGTTGGGGCACCTTCGGCAAGAGTTGGAACGTCTCAAAAAGCAGTACCCCTTTTCGGACTTTGGCAACCGAGACCCCAGCGCAGCCGAAAGCGCCACTCTGAAGGTACTATTGGAGGGTTCGCCCACTGCACTGCAAAACCTGTATCAGACCTACGGTTACGGTATTTATGTCCATCATACGGCCTTCCTGTACAGCCGCCAGATGCACACCGTCGAGCAGCCCGACCCGGTTCGTTTTGATGACCTGGTGGGCTACGAGCGGCAAATCCGTAGCTTGCGTGTAAATGTGGAGCGTTTTCTAGCCGGAAAGCCTGCCGTGCCGGTGCTTCTGTATGGGGCTCGAGGCTCCGGCAAGTCCACCTCGGTCAAAGCCCTGCGGACCCATTACGCAGCCCAGGGCTTGAGGCTCGTGGAGGTGCTTTCGGAGGGGCTGGAACAGCTACCCGACCTTCTGGAGGTGCTGGCCCCCTTGCCGTACAAGTTCATTCTGTACCTGGACGACCTGGCCTTCGCCAGCGAGGACCAACGGTTTCACAAACTAAAGGCCCTTCTGGAAGGGGCCGTCTACGAACGACCCTCCAACGTGCTGGTTGTGGCGACCTCCAATCGCCGCAACCTGGTGACACAGCACTGGTCGGATCGGCCCGACCCCGATGCCAACGACCCCGCCTCCTGGGACACCCTGCAAGACAAACTGGCCCTGGCCGACCGATTCGGGCTGGTACTCACCTTTCCCCCGTTCGACCAGCAGCGCTACCTGGAGGCCGTGGCCCACATCCTGGGGCGAGAGCTCGACGAGACCACCCGCAAAGCCGCATTGGAGTTCGCTCTCGAGGGTAGAGGCTTTTCTGGCCGCGCAGCACGGCATTTTGCCCATCTGCAATAAAGCCACCGCACAATCAGTACATCCTCCTCCAAAAACTGTCAAAGAGGCTGGCGGAAATTGCCGAAACAGCAAAAGCGGCGCTCCTTCTGCAAAGCAGGAGAAGGTCGGGAGGGGTTCAATAACTTACCGGTAATAGCTGCTCAACCGACACCCGATTCGGTTGGTTCGCTGCCAGATGACACCGAATGAGCCTAACCGAAAAGAAATGTTTGTCACCTTTTGGCAAGGGCTGTACTTACAGTTCACCGCTTGGATTCAAAAAATGCGCAACGCATATTTCAACCGCAAAAATATGTACCC
>CALFDH010000140.1 GCA_937950405.1 uncultured Meiothermus sp. | reverse complement strand
GGGGCCGGGGTGCGGCTGATGGTAACCGGGTTGCTCCAGGTGACTTCGCGGTCTTTGGTACCGAACACGCGGAAGGTGAGGCGGCTGCCGCTCACGCTGCTCTGGATGAGCAGGTGGCCGGGGGTGTCGTTTTTGAACTTGAGGTCGAGGGAGGGCAAAAACACCGCCGCATCGAGGCCAGTGGGAAGGTAGTAGCGCACCTGGTAGCTGTGTGGACGGCGCTGCACAATGGGCAGCCCGGAGAAATAGGCCGAGCGGAAAAGGGTGGTGGAGACCTGGCACATCCCCCCGCCCACGCCCTCCACAGTTTGCTCGCCGGAAATCACAAAGGCTTTTTTGAAGCCGGTGCGCTCGGAGACCTCGCCCATGGCTTTAGCGAAGGAAAAAGTCTCACCGGGGGCTATCTGTACCCCGTTCAGGCGGCTGGCCCCCAGGGTGATGTTGTAGCGGCGTTCGTAGGAGGAACCCGCAAAGGAAGTGGTGGCCTCGGCCAAGAGCTGGCGGATGCCCAGGTTGTAGTAGTAGGGCGCACCCCTGGGGTGAAGGGTGTGGGTCACCGGAAGTACAAACTCGGTTTGCCCGACTTTGACGGCCTCCTGATAGCGTTTCTCGGCCTCGGCAACCGCAAAGCTGTGGCCCATCTGGTCGGCGAGTACCCAGTCCTTCAGGGTCTCGTTGTAAAACCAGCGGGCCTCCTGCGCAGGCCGGGCGGCTTTGCTCAGCAGGGTTTCAAGCTGGCCCACCCCGCCAATCTTGATGCGCTGCGGGCTACCCACCGTAACAATCTGACCCTTCTCGATGCGGTTCTCGAGGGCGTAGTAAATGCCATCGGGCCCTGCCAGCGCAGCAGACATCCATAAAAAAATAGCGAGGGCGGCTGTCCTCATATTATTAATCTAAACCAAGTTCTGTGTAAAAGATATGGCATTTTGCCAGGGCAAGGCTCAATGGCGTGTTCATGGGCTTTAGCGAAAGGGGTCTTGGGGTTGATGTCGCAGGTCTCGAGTCTCAGGTCGTCAAGGCGTTGCAGCAAACACGCGGCCATATAACAACATTTAGCGTAAAACCGGCTTTCAGGTACAGCCAAAGGTGGTAGTGGGTGGTGGGTTTCCAACCCTGACCCCTACCCTCTGCCCCTACCTCCCCTTTTCTACGCTATGCAGAGTGTTCAAGCAAAGAGGGCATTAGAGGCCTCGAGCGCAAGACGAGGCCGTAAACAGTTAGTAATGCAGCGTCGTAGAGATACCCATACACTTCGATGGCTTCCATGAGCGATGGCCCTAAAACCCCCTCCCTACGTGGTAGGGAGGGTGGGGGAGGGTATTGGGCAAGGCCCTGAACCGTGCTGTGAGAGTGCGCTCTTCAGCAACCCCACCTAACCTCCCCTACGACGTAGGGGAGGGATAAAAAGGCGTTTGCTTGGGCTTCTGCCAGAGAACACCGCATGGGCGGTGGCAGAGCCGTGCAACGCAACTGAAATGGATACATCTGTAAAAGCATTTGTACGACTGTGTAGTTAAGTCGGAACCGTGATTCGGCGGAGGCTCGCGCCTACCGGCCTCGAGCGTGCCGCGTCATCCAGTGCTCCAGCACCTCGGCATAGCGCTCGGGGGACAAACGCGGCTGACTGTAAAACCCCGCCTGTAGGCGCTGCCGCTGGGCCTCAAAGAGGATCACCGCTGCCGCTACCGACACATTCAGGCTCTGCACCATGCCCATCATGGGAATCTGAATATGCCCGTCCGCTAGCTCGGCGGCTTCCGCCGAAACCCCCCACTTTTCGGTGCCCAACAAAATGCAGGTTGGGCGGGTGTAGTCGGCCTCGCGATAGTCCACCGCCCGCTCGGAAAAGTGCGCGGCCAGCACCCGAAACCCCTTTGCTTTCAGGTGCACAATCGCTGTAGCCGTGTCTTCGTGGATGTTGAGCCCCACCCACTTGGCCGCCGAGCCGGAGGTATCGTTGTAGGTTTTACCCTTCAAGCTCAGGCCCTCGGCACCCTCGAGGTCGGGCAGGCCATGCTTGGCCGGAATCGCATGGGCCTCCAGCACCCCCACCGCATCGCAGGAGCGCAGGATGGCCGAGAAGTTATGGGGCTTGTGCACCCGTTCCATCAGCACCGTCAGGTCGGGCTGGCGTCTGTCCAGTACCGCACGCATTTTGGCAAGGCGTTCCGGCGTCACGGGGGTTCATTGTAGAGCGCTCTTCAAATATTTTGAACCATCCGAACTTCAAGAAGGCTTTGTCCTGGACAGAACGGTGACCGCCGGGCTGGGCGGTCACGTCTGTGAAGGGCGCGATATAGTGCCAAAATAGCGGTATGAAAGCCATCGTGGTAGAACAAAACGGCCCCCCCGAGCACCTTCGCTACCAGGAGCTGCCCGACCCCAGCCCCAAGGCGGGCGAAGTGTTGGTACGCACCACCCTCACGAGCCTCAACTACGCCGACGTGCAGGCCCGGCGGGGGGGCTACGAGGCGGGCTCGCCCCCACCCTTCATCCCTGGGCTGGATGCAGTCGGAATCGTAGAGGCGCTGGGAGAAGGGGTGGAGGGCGTGCGGGTAGGGCAACGGGTGGCGGTGTTTGCCGCCGGGGGTTCGTATGCCGAAAAGGTGGTTGCAAAAGCGGCACTCGCCTACCCGGTTCCCCCTGAGCTGCCCGACGAGGCAGTGTCGGGCCTCACCGCGCTGGTCACGGCCTACAACACCCTGACCTGGGCCGGGCGGTTGCAAAAAGGCGAAACCGTACTGGTACACGCCGCTGCCGGAGGGGTGGGGAGCCTGGCAATACAGATGGCCAAAGCACTGGGCGCCGGACGGGTCTTCGGAACCGTGGGCAGCCCCGCCAAGGCCGGGTTTGTGCGCAACCTGGGGGCCGACGAAGTGTTGGGCTACAAGGGCTTCGCCGAGCAGGTTTTGGGCCTCACCCAGCAACAAGGTGCCGACCTGATCCTGGACTCAGTGGCCGGCGAGGTCTTTAACCAGGGGATGCAGTGCCTGGCCCCCTTTGGCCGGATGGTGGTGTATGGGCACGCCGGCGGGCAGCCCGGCACCTTCGAAACCCGCCCCCTGCACCGCCAGACCAAGGCGGTCATCGGCTACAGCAGCGGGCACTACCGGCGTAGTCGGCCCGAGCTGCTAAGGCCAACCGTGGAAGCAGGGTTTGAGCTGCTCAAGGCCGGGAAAATCCGGTTGGAGGTTGGGGCCCGGTTCAAACTGGAAGAAGCCCCCGAAGCCCACACCCTGATGGAGAGCCGCCAGAGCATGGGTAAAATTCTTCTGTATCCCTAAATTTCCCGCTCGGTGCGCGAAAGGGGCCAGCTCGACACCTCGGCCAGCGCAGCTATCTCCTCCGGGCTCAGTTGCAGGCGAACCGCCGGCATCAGGTCTTGTAGTTGTTGCACGCTGTTGGCCCCAATGATGGGCGCCGTCATGAAGGGGCGTGAGAGCAGCCAGGCCAGCGCTATCTGCGCCGGGTGCGCCCCGTGCTGCTGCGCGATTTCCAGGATTTTGTCCAGAATCTTCCAGTTCTGCTCGCTAAAGCGCCCACTGGCGATGCCCTGGGCTCGCACGCTCTCGGGCAGGGGCTGGTCGCGGCGGTACTTGCCGGTCAGGAAGCCACCGGCCAGGGGGCTATAGGGAATCACGCCCAGGCCGTAGGTTTCGCATACCCTGGCCAGTTCCCGCTCGAAGTTCATGCGGGTGGGCATGGCCAGGCTGTACTCGGGCTGGATGGAAACAAAGCTTTCCAGCCCATGCTTGTCCGAGGCCCACAAAGCCTGCATCAAGCGCCAGACCGAAAAGTTAGAGCAGCCGATGTAGCGCACGTAGCCCTTGCGTACCAGATCGGTCAGGGCCGATAGGGTTTCTTCGATGGGCACCTGGTTATCTACCCAGTGCACCTGGTAAAGGTCGATGTAGTCTACCTGTAAGCGGCGCAGGCTGTCCTCCACGGCCCGCATGATCCAGGCCCGCGACAGCCCCTCGCGCTGCAAGGGGTGGTTGCGCCCTTCGGAACCGCCGGGCCCCATGGCCCCGCGCACCTTGGTGGCCACAATCACCCGGTCACGCAGCCCCCGGCTCTTGAGCCAGCGACCAATAATTTCCTCCGAAACCCCACCGGGGTTGCCTGCGGCCCAGGTGGTGTAGATATCGGCGGTGTCTATCAAATTGCCCCCCGCTTCCACAAAGGCGTCCATAATGGCAAAAGCCGTGGGCTCGTCGGCAGTCCAGCCAAACTGCATAGTGCCGAGGGCGATAGGGTGAACAAACAGGCCGGATTTTCCCAGTCTACGGTAGCTCATAGGGCTCGATTCTACGTCGGCCATGCCCTAGGCAAAGGGCACTGGCTCCTATACGGAGAGCAGCCCTGCAATGAGCGTGTATCAAGAGCAGCCCATCTTTCGGCAGTGCAGTAGGTGACACCAACTTTAGCCGTGTAGCCCACTTTCAACGATACCCACGACGAAAGTGGGTGGTGAGTTTGAAACGTCTACACCCTACTTCCTACCCCCCACCTCCTTGGGTATGCAAGGTGTTCAAGCAAAGATGGCATGAACGAGTCCCTCCCCCTACTCCTGGGGTAGGGGTTTTTGGGTCAATCAATCCGGTCAGGTGGAGGCCGGCAGGGTATGGGCGTTGGCCCGCAAGCGTTCGATAAGCGGGCGCAGCAGGCCGCGCTTGAGCTTGAGCGACTGCCGGTTGACGATAAAACGGGCAGTGGAGTGGGCCAGCACCTCGAGCTCCACCAGACCCGCCGCCCGCAGGGTGGCCCCGGTCTGCACCACGTCCACCACCGCATCGGCCAGCCCGGTGAGGGCGGCCAGTTCGACGTTGCCCGCCAGTTCGATGATGTCGGCGACCATCCCCCGTTCGCGCAAGACCTGAGCGGTAAAGCGTGGATACTTGGTGGCCACCCGGCGGATGGGGCCGGTGGCCTGGGGGTGGCGAATCAGCGAGAGGCGGCAAGCACCGGTGCCCAGGTCTACGGGCTCGTAGACATCGCGCCCCGACTCCAGGAGTACGTCGTTGCCCACCACCCCCACATCGGCAATGCCCAGGTCTACGTAGGTGGGGACATCGTGGTTGCGGAGCTCGAGGATAGCCACCCCCCCCTCCTGGCCGTGCAACAAAGCCCGCTCGTTTTCGAGGGTCGGTAGGGCCAGACCTGCTCCTGCCAGGGCGTTGTAACCATCGGCAAAGTTGCGCCCTTTGGGCAGGGCCACGACCAGCGTGAAGCGTCCCCGTATCATCCGAGCTTTCTTATATCACAAACCATCCGGTAAGACTCAGGCAAGCACGGGGAAACCAGACTGCCCTGCAGGCTTTTATCGTTTTTCCCTTTCCCTCGACCCTTGCGGGAGAGGGTGGCGACAGCGCCAGCCAGTAAGTGCTCCTATTGCCCAACTAAACAATACTGGCGTTAACCGCTGTCGCCGGGTGTGGGGTAGAAACGACAATGCCCAGGCACATGATAAGAGCCTGACTGACCTGGGGTGCGTCCCTGTTTCAACCAAGGTCAATACCAACCCCCACTCGTTGTGCAACCCCTCTTGATGCAGACCACTTAGCGAAACTGACTTTCCAGCCCTCACCGATTACCCATGGTGGGCTTGGGTAAAACCATGTGGATTG
>CALFDH010000139.1 GCA_937950405.1 uncultured Meiothermus sp. | reverse complement strand
TTGGGCGAGGCGGTGTGGGGCCAGGATAGCGACACTTTGCCGATGCTCGCGCTCAGGACACTGGAAGCCCAACAGGCCACGCTGGCGACCCTCGAGTCCGTAACGGGCGGAGCATTGGGGGCCCTCCTGACCGGGGTAGCGGGCGCTTCCCGGAGTTACCTGGGGGGGCTGGTTCCCTACAGCCTTTCCGCCAAGTCTCAACTCCCCATTGACCCCGCTATAGCCGCCCAGCACGGCGTGGTGTCTGCCGCCTATGCCGAGGCCATGGCTTCCGCCGCCCGCAATCTGTTGCAGGCCACCTATGCCCTCTCGACCACCGGGGTGGCCGGGCCCGAGGCGCTCGAGGGCCAGCCAGTCGGCACCCTCTACGTGGGCCTGGCGGGGCCGGGCGGCACCCGATCCAGGCACTACCGCCTGCCCGGCGCCAACCGGGAGGTGCTGCGCCAGCGGGCAGCCCATGCCGCCCTGGCGTTTCTGGTATCCGAACTGGGGGGAACCCGATGACGATACCGCACATCCTGTTTCTGAGTTATGAAGACATGGGGTCAACCCCTTACACAAACTTGGCCCACTCCATCGTCAAACTTGGCCCTGGTCCCTCGAGCCTAGGCTTCTGGCCCATTCGAAGGGATTCCTCATGAGGCTCTTCTACGCCATCTTCCCCCCACCCAGGGTGCAAGAAGCCCTGGGCGAGGCCCAGGCAAGGGTGCGGGGCTATAAGGGCTGGAAGCTGAGCCCACCCCCTCAACTTCACATCACCCTGCTCTTTTTAGGACAACAACCCGAGGAGCGCCTGCCGGAGTTCCGCCGAATCGGACGGGAAGTCGCCGCCACAGTACCTGATTTTGAGGTAGAACTGGGTGGCACCGGGTACTTCCCCGCCACAGGCTCACCCCGGGTCTGGTTTGTCAAGGCCACTGGAGCGGGTCTGGAACCCCTGGCGAAAGGGCTACAACAAGCGCTTCCAGATATAAAAACCGCAGCGTTCCACCCCCACTTGACCCTGGCCCGCAAAAAAGGCCCGGCCCCCCGCATCGGGCCGTTGGTGATGAATCTGCAGTTCTGGGCCAAAGCAGTATGCTTGGTGGAGTCTAAGCTGGAGCGTTCGGGTTCACAGTATCGCGTTATAGAGCAGTTTCCGCTTGGTTGAATGGCATCCTTCGCAATCTGAGGAGCGTATATGGATAAGGAGAAACAAAAAGCGTTGGAAGGGGCTTTGAAGTCCATCGAAAAGCAGTTTGGTAAAGGGGCCGTGATGCGCCTGGGCGAAGCCCCCCGGCAGCAGGTGGATGTCATTCCCACCGGAAGCCTGGGTCTGGACATGGCCCTGGGCATCGGCGGGATTCCCAGGGGTCGGGTCATCGAGATTTATGGCCCCGAATCCGGCGGCAAGACCACCCTGGCCCTCTCGATTGTGGCCCAGGCCCAGGCGGCAGGGGGCGTGGCAGCTTTTGTGGACGCCGAACACGCCCTCGACCCCATCTATGCCAAGAGCCTGGGGGTCAATACCGACGACCTGCTGGTCTCCCAGCCCGACACCGGCGAACAGGCCCTGGAAATTGTGGAACTGCTGACCCGCTCGGGCGCCATAGACGTCATTGTGATTGATTCGGTGGCGGCCCTGGTACCCCAGGCCGAAATCGAGGGGCAGATGGGCGATGCCTTTGTGGGCATCCAGGCCCGCTTGATGAGCCAGGCCCTGCGCAAGCTGACGGCAGCGCTCTCTAAAAGCAACACGGCGGCTATCTTTATCAACCAGATCCGCGAGAAGGTGGGCGTCATGTACGGCAACCCCGAGACCACCCCTGGCGGGCGGGCCCTCAAGTTCTATGCCTCGGTGCGGCTGGATGTGCGCAAGCAGGGCCAGCCCATAAAGGTGGGCAACGATGCGGTGGGCAACCGGGTGCGGGTCAAGGTGACCAAGAACAAGCTGGCCCCTCCCTTCCGTGAGCACGAGATCGAGCTGTACTTCGGCAAGGGCATTGACCCCCTGGCCGACCTGGTGACGGTGGCCATCGCAGCCGAGGTAGTGAGCAAATCGGGCTCCTGGCTTTCCTACGGCGAGACCCGGCTGGGTCAGGGCAAGGAGAAGGCTGCCGAGTTCCTCAGAGGCGAACCCCGCATGGCCCAGGAGATCCGCGAGAAAGTTTTGGCCCAAGCTGGTAAGCTATCGGTATTGGCAACCTCTGGTGAGGACGAAGAGTCTTCTGCCGTGGCTGCCGAGGCTTAAACTGCTTGCTAGGTGGGGTTCTCCCAGTATGAAGGGCCAGGAAGCCATTGTTCTCAAAATCTGCCCGGTGGCAGCTAACCGGGCCAAGGGGCGGCTTGGTGTAGAGCTTGGAAGCGGTCTACCTCTGGTGTGGCGTTTGACTCGAGCAAATCCAGCAGCGGTTCCCACCCTTACTCCGCAGGAGCGGGGCGAAAGACCCCGACAATCCGGCGTGATCTGGAAGATGCCAGGGAACCTGTCTGTACCCGGATTTGCCCGAAATAGCAGGAGATTTATTTAGCTAAACGCCCGCCAGACCCGAAACTGTGAGAACCTCCTTGCAAACCCTGGAGGTACCGATGGCTTTTACACCCCTGGATCTGATACTCACCCTCATCGTCATCGTGCTGGCGGTGGTCGTGGTGCTGCTACTGCAGCGCAGCAACCGCCAGAGCGAGGTTAATAAAAGCGAACTCGAGGCCACCCGTCGCGAGGCCCAGCAAACCCTGGAAGCGGCCCGCCGCCAGGCCCAGACGGCGCTGGAGCAGGCCCAGGCCCAGGCCAAGACCCAGCTCGAGGCCGCCCGCAGCGAGGCCCAGAGCCTGCGGCAAAGCGCCCAGGCCGAGGTGCAAAACCTGCGCCAGAGCGTGCAGGCCGAGCTCGAGCGCCTGCGTACCCAGGGCGAGGAGCGCCTGCGCCAGCAACTCCGAGAGGAGCGCGAACGCCTGCAAGCCAGCCTACAGGCTGAGCGTGAGGCCCTGGTCAGCGAACGCGCTTCTATTCAAGCCGAGCGTGAGCGACTGCAAGCCGATCTACAGGCCAGCCGGGCCGAACGAGAGGAACTCAAGCGTGAAACCGAACGGCTGGCCCGGCGTGGGGAACAACTCGATGCCCGCGCCGCCAAGCTCGACGAGCAGGAAGAAAAACTCGATGCCCTGGAGAAAGCCCTCGAGGCACGCCAGGCCGAGCTGGCCCAGCGCGAGCGCCAGATTGACCTGAAGCTCCAGGAGGTGGCGGGGATGAGCGCGGAGGAGGCCCGCAACCTGCTGCTCTCGCGGCTCGATGCCGAACTCGAGGAGGAAAAGGCCCTGCGGGTCAAGGCCAACCTGGAGCGCATCCGGCTCGAGGTCAAGCGCGAGGCGCAAAAGCTCCTGGCCCAGGCCGCCCAGCGCCAGGCCTCCGAGACCGCAGCGGCCCTGGCGGTTTCGGTGGTGCCCATCCCCTCCGACGCCATGAAGGGCCGCATCATCGGGCGTGAGGGCCGCAACATCCGCACCTTTGAGGCCCTCACGGGCGTGGATCTGATTATTGACGACACCCCCGAAGCCGTGCTGCTCAGCAGCTTCAACCCCATGCGCCGCGAGATTGCCAGGATGGCCCTGGATCAGCTGGTGCAGGACGGGCGCATCCACCCCAGCCGCATCGAGGAAGTGGTGGAAAAAGCCAAAAACGAGATGAAAACCTTCATCTACGAGCGCGGCGAGGAAGCCGCCCTGGAAGCCGGGGTGGTGGGCCTCAAACCCGGCCTGGTACAGCTTCTGGGCCGCTTGCACTTCCGCTCGTCGTATGGCCAGAACGTGCTGAAGCACTCGGTGCAGGTAGCGCACCTGACCGGCATCATGGCCTCGGAGCTGGGCCTGGATGCCGCCTTGGGCCGCCGGGCCGGGCTGCTGCACGACCTGGGCAAGTCGGTAGACCGCGAGATCGAGGGCACCCACGTCGAAATCGGCATCACCCTGGCCTCCCGCTTCGGTGAGCCCAAGGAAGTCATTGACGCCATCGCCCACCACCACGACCCCGAAAACGGCGAGACCCTTTACTCGGTGCTGGCTGCCGCCGCCGACGCCATCAGCGCGGCCCGCCCCGGTGCCAGGCGCGAGAGCCTGGAAGAGTACATCCAGCGCCTCGAGCAGTTGGAGCGCATCGCCCTCAGCTTCCCCGGTGTGGACAATGCCTTTGCCGTACAGGCCGGGCGCGAGGTGCGGGTCATCGTCAAGCCCGACCGCATCAGCGACGCCAAAGCCACCCTGCTGGCCCGCGAGATCGCCGGGCGCATCGAGCGTGACATGAACTACCCCGGCCAGGTGCAGGTGACGGTGGTACGGGAGAGCCGGGCGGTGGACTACGCGAAGTAATCCCACTCTTTGCCACACTGAAATCCTGTGGCACCATCAAAGATTATCCGACCCGTCTGCACAGGGAGCAGAGCATTTAGACAAATTGTCCATTGCGTCTATGGGGTTCTAGCTCCTACCATGAGCTTATCTGGGCTTGACCCCTACTCCGATGCCTGGCCCACAAGGAGGCGATTTATGGCAATCAAGGAACCCGAAATCACCCTCAAGCGCGTTTCTCACTGGATTGGCGGCAAGCTGGTTGAAGGCCACTCGGGCCGAAGCGGCATGGTCTGGAACCCCGCCACCGGGCAGCAACAAGCCACCGTAGACTTCGCCTCGGTGGAGGAAATGGACACGGCAGTGGCCGTGGCCACGGAAGCCTTCAAAGCCTGGCGGCAAACTCCCCTTTCGCGCCGGGCCGAGATTATGTTCAAGTTCCGCGATCTGGTAGATCAGAACCGCCGCAAGATCGCAGAGATGATCACTATGGAACACGGCAAGACCGTGGCCGATGCGCTGGGCGAAGTAGCCCGTGGTCTGGAAAACGTCGAGTTCGCCACCAGCGTCCCGCACCTCCTCAAGGGGGGTTTCTCCGAGCAGGCCAGCCGGGGGGTGGACGTGTACCAGATCCGCCAGCCGCTCGGGGTGGTGGCGGGCATCACCCCCTTCAACTTCCCCGCGATGGTACCCATGTGGATGTTCGCCAACGCCATCGCCTGCGGCAACACTTTCATCCTGAAACCCTCGGAGAAAGACCCCTCCCCAAGCCTTTTCCTGGCCGAGCTGTTGCAGCAAGCCGGTCTGCCGGACGGCGTGTTCAACGTAGTGCACGGCGACAAGGTGGCTGTAGATCGCATCCTCGAGCACCCCGAGATCAAAGCCGTCAGCTTTGTGGGCAGCACCCCGGTGGCCCGCTACATCTACGAGACCGGCAGTAAAAACGGCAAGCGGGTGCAGGCCCTTGGGGGTGCTAAAAACCATATGCTGGTCCTGCCCGACGCCGATATTGACATGGCTGCCGACGCCGCGGTTAGCGCGGCCTATGGCTCAGCAGGCGAGCGTTGCATGGCCATCTCGGTGGTGGTGGCGGTGGGCGACCTGACCGCCGATAACCTGATCGCCGCCATCCAAGCGCGTCTGCCTAAAATCAAGGTGGGGCCGGGGCTCGAGGAAGGCGTGGAGATGGGCCCCCTGATTACCCGCGAGCACCGCGATAAGGTAGCCTCCTACCTCGAGAACGCCCCCAAGGAAGGGGCCAACGTGGTGGTAGACGGGCGTCAAGACCCCATCAGCCAGTCCGAGGGCTTCTTCCTCGGTACCAGCCTGATCGACCATGTCAAGCCCGGCATGAAGTGCTACGACGATGAAATTTTCGGGCCGGTACTGAGCGTGGTGCGGGTCAAAACCTACGACGAGGCCATGCGGCTCATCAACGAGCACCCCTACGGCAACGGGGTGGCCATCTTTACCCGCGATGGCGGCGCGGCCCGGCAGTTCCAGTTCGAGGTGGAAGCCGGCATGGTGGGGATCAACGTGCCCATCCCGGTACCGGTGGCCTACTACAGCTTTGGCGGCTGGAAGGCCAGCCTGTTTGGCGACCTGCACATGTACGGCCCCGAAGGGGTGCAGTTTTATACCCGGGCCAAGGTGGTCACGAGCCGCTGGCCCGACCCCAGCACCTCGAAGGTAGACCTGGGCTTTCCGCAGGTGCGGTAGAGCAGTTGTTGGAGCTTTTGAACCCCTACAGCGGTTACGTGGAGGGTTTTTGGTACAGGGGCTACCCCCTAAACACCCGCTTCACCTTATCCCACAAGCCTTCGGGGGCAACCTCCTCGCCGACTTCGTGGGCGTACTGGCGCAACAGTTCGCGGGCTTTTTTAGACAGATGCTGGGGAACCGCGATCTGCGTGACCACCTGTAACTTACCTCGGTTACGGCTACCGGGGTAGGGCAAGCCCTGGCCCTCGAGCTCGAACACCTCGCCGTCGTGGGTGCCGGGGGGTACGCTGAGCTCGAGCTCCCCCTCCAGGCCCGGTATCTGCACCCTGGCTCCAAGGGCCGCCTGAGCCAGGCCAAGCTTGAGGCTGTAAACCAGGTTGGCACCTTCGCGCTGGAGGTGAGGGTGAGGGCGGATGTGCGTACGCACATACAGGTCGCCAGGCCCCCCTGGCCCTAGGTTGCCCATGCCCGTGACCCTTAGAAGCTGGTTTTCGTCAATGCCAGGCGGCATATTGACCTTGATTTTTTCCGAGCGCCGTACCCGCCCCTGCCCCTTGCAGGTCGGGCAGGTTTCGCTCAAGGTGTAACCCCGCCCCCGGCAGGCGGTGCAGGGCACCTGCGCCACCATGTTGCCAAAGAAGGTGCGCTGGACTTGCTCGAGCGCACCCCGACCCCCGCAGATCCGGCAGGCTTGGCGCTTGCCCCCCTGGCCATTACAGCTTTCGCAAATAACCATACGCTCGTACTCGAGCTCCTTCTCCACGCCGTGCAGCACCTCTACTAGCTCCAGCTCAATGGCCGCTTCCAAGTCCTCGCCGCGGGGCGCCCGACCCGCAGCGCCCGGTGAGCGAAAACCAAACACCTGTTCGAACAGATCGAAAATGTCGCCAAAATTGCCGCTGCCCGCCCCGCCTAGCCCGCCGGGTGTAGCGGTGCCGTAGCGGTCGTAGTTGGCCCGCTTTTCTGGGTCAGAAAGCACGGCATAGGCCTCGTTAATTTGTTTGAACTTTTCCTCGGCAGCCTTGTCGCCGGGGTTTTTGTCGGGGTGGTACTGAAGCGCCAGCCTGCGGTAGGCCTTCTTGATTTCGTCGGCGTTTGCATCCCTGTCCACACCCAGGATTGCGTAGTAGTCGTTCATCGAAATTTAGTCTATCAGGCTCATACCAGATTCGGTTGGTTCGTTACCAAATGGTAACGAACTAACCCGACCGAAGGAAGTGCTCTAGGATTCAAAAAGATAGCCCCTGGGGTTTTTGGTTTGGTGAAGTATCTTTTTGAATCCGGTATTAGGTATTTTTCTTGTGGTTTCGCACACAGCGATAAAAACACCGGCCAGACCAGCCGGTGTTGCAGCGGCCCATCAGCGGCTTATCCGAAGCGCCCGGTGATGTAGGCCTCGGTGTAGGGGTGCTGCGGCTTGGTGAAGATCAGGCTGGTCGGGCCTTCTTCGACCAGGATGCCCAGGTGCATGAAAAGCGTGCGGTCGGAGATACGGGCCGCCTGCTGCATGTTGTGGGTTACGATGACCACCGTGTAGCGGTTTTTCAGCTCGAGGATCAGATCCTCGATGGCCTGGGTGGCGATGGGGTCAAGGGCGCTGGTGGGCTCGTCCATCAAGAGCAGTGGGGGCTCAACAGCAATGGCCCTGGCAATGCAGAGGCGCTGCTGCTGACCGCCCGAGAGCCTCAGCCCAATCTCATTTTTGAAGCGATCGGCCACCTCGTTCCATAGGGCAGCCCGCTTGAGGGCTTCCACTACCCGATCCTCGAGCTCGCTACCCTTTGTGCCCATCAACCTCAGGCCAAAGGCCACATTTTCAAAAATGGTCTTGGGAAAGGGGTTGGGCTTTTGAAACACCATGCCGATGTGCCTGCGGACGGTGACGGGGTCAATTTGCGGGTCGTAAATGTTGACCCCTTCGTAGAGCACTTTGTTCTCGACCCGAACCCCCGGTACTAGGTCGTTCATCCGGTTCAAAGAACGCAGCAGGGTGCTTTTTCCACACCCCGAGGGGCCGATGATGGCAGTGACCTTTTTCGCAGCAAAACGGGTGTTGATGTGAAACAAAGCCTGTTTAGCGCCGTAGTAAAGGTTCAGGTTTTGTACCTCGGCTGCGGCCTCCGACGCAGGCACGGGATCCGTGCACACCGTCTCATGATCAACAAGCATCTCTAACACTTACCACTCCCTCCTGAACCGGTTTCTGAAATAAAGGGCCAGCATGTACAAAACCGACAAAACCATCAGCAGCACAATGATTCCGGCTGCCGCAACCCGGGCGAACTCCGGCTGGTTCTGGCTGATCCAGAGGTAAATCTGCACCGGGATCACGGTGTACTCCGAGAGCGGGCCCGAGGGTAGGAAAGGCACGTAAGCCGCCGCACCAACCAACAAGAGCGGGGCCGCTTCCCCAATTAGCCGCGCCGCCGAGAGGATGACCCCCGTAACCATACCGGGCAAAGCCGAGGGTACCACAATCCTGAAAACCACCTGGCGGCGCGTAGCGCCCAGGGCATAAGCGGCCTGGCGCATGGAATCCGGTACCGCCCGCAGGGCCTCGCGGGTAGTCACCACCACCACCGGGATGGCCAGCAAGGCCAGGGTCATGGCTGCGGGAAGGATGGTTGGGCCCAGGTTAAGGGCCCGCACAAACAGGGTCAGGCCCAGCAGTCCGTACACAATCGAGGGTACTCCGGCCAGGTTGCGCAGGTTCACCTCCAGGATACGGGAAATTCTCCCTTCCCGAAGATACTCCTCCAACAAAATGGCCGTGCCCACCCCCACCGGTATGGCCAGCAAGAGCGAGAGGCCCAACACCCAAACGGTGCCCCACAACGCAGTGCCGATACCGGCCACCAAAGGTGAACGCGAGGGGGGACGGGTCAGAAAACTCTGGTCTATCCAAGGGTTCAAAATAAGCTGCTCGCCCGGCTTCAAGTTGGCCTTGAGCTCGTCCCAGCGGCGCAGGCCCTGGAGCAGCGAGAAGTCGGCCACGCGGTCGTCCCGCAGCCCCCGCACCACGTAACGAAAAGGGCCCTCGTGGGTGTTCCACATTAGTTCTACCCGGTTTTGCAACATCAAAACCCGGCGCTCGGTGGGGTCTTCCAGGCTGAGCTTGACTTCATCTTCGGTGTAATCGCGGGCCAGGAGTTCTTGATACAGGATATCTCTTGTAGAAAGACCAAAGGCATAGGTTTTGGCCGGCCCTTCGTCGGGCCGTACCACCTGTACCGAAACGCTACGATACAGGGTGTCGCCGAGCAGCACGGCCAGCAGCAGCAAGGCCAGGAGCAACGGCAAGGCAATAGCCCTGGAAAATACCCGGTCAATGCGGGTTTTCAGGGTGTCGCCGTTGAAGGTTTGAGGGGTATCGAGCACCTTATTCATAACGCTCCCGGTACCGCTCCACCACATACTGAGCCACCAAGTTGAGAATCAGGGTCAAAACGAAGAGGGTAAACCCTACCGCGTACAAAGCGTAATAGGCGGTTGAGCCGGTAGGCTGATCCCCCGTTGCGGCCTGCACGATGTAGCTGGTCATGGTAGCGATGGTTTCGCGGGGGTCGAGGGTCAGGGCGGGGCGCTGGCCGGCAGCAATGGCCACGATCATGGTTTCGCCCACGGCCCGGCTGGTTGCAAGAATAACTGCGGCGATAATGCCCGAGATGGCCGCTGGGAAGACCACCCGCAGCGAAACCTCGTAGGGCCTGGCGCCGAGCGCATACGCCGCCTCCCGCATGGACTGCGGTACCGACTGCATGGCGTCCGAGGCCACATTGGAGACATAAGGCATGATGGCAAAACCCATCACCAAACCTGCGGAGAGCGGGTTGAATATGTTGAGCCCGGGAATGATATTTTGCAGCAGAGGGGTAATAAACAGCAGCGCAAAATAGCCGAACACCACGGTAGGAATGCCCTCAAAAAGCTCCATTACCCCCATCACTCGAGCGCGACGGTGGGGGGGCAGATACTCCGAAATGTACACCGACAGCGCAAGCCCAAGCGGCACCGCTACCAGTAATGCGATAAAGGTCACCACGAAGGTGCCGGTGATTAGGGGCAAGATACCGTAGCGGGGTTCGGCAAAGAGCGGCGTCCACTCTTTAGCAAACAGGTATTCGCTAAGCGGCACCCGCTCAAAAAAACGCACCACATCCCCAGCTAAACTCAGGATGACTCCAGCCGTGGTTAGCAGGGTGACAGAGGAAAGCAACAACAGAACCACGAAAGTAAGTACTTCTTTGGCTCCCCTCGAGGGTTTTTGCTTGAGCGTTTCCATACCTCTACCATTCTAAAGGGGTGGGGATTCCCCACCCCTTTTCGCAAGGACTGCTTGTTTAACGAAGCTCTTTTTGCAACTCGTCCATGAACTTCGAGAGCGGCGTGCCGGCAGGCAGATCCATGAAGAAGGTACCGGTCTTCTTACGGGTCACAATCTGCTGGGCAATGTTGTAAGCGGCGTCGGGTAGCTCGATGTAGCCGGTGGAGCGGATGGGCCGGCGGGCGGCAGCCGAGAGGTAAAAGTCCACAAAGGACTTGACTTCGCGACGGTCCAGGCTCTTGGTGTTGACGTAGATGAAGAGCGGACGGGCCAGCGGCAGGTAGGTGCCGTTCAGCACGTTTTCACGGGTAGGCAGGACGCAGCCCTTACCGTTGTCAATGGCGATGGGCTTAACCTTCTCTTTGTTTTCCTCGTAGTAGGCTACACCCAGGAAGCCCATGGCGTTCACGTTGCCTGCAACCCCACGGATGGTTACGTTGTCATCCTCGGTAGGCTGGTAGTCGGTGCGGATGGCCTTGGACTTGCCGTTGATGGCCTCGGTGAAGTAGTCGAAGGTGCCCGAGTCGGCACCGGCACCGAAAAGCTGCAGGGGCTGATTGGGCCAGGCGGAGCGCACCTCGGACCAGCGGCTAACCTTGGAGTTGGGTTCCCAGATGCTCTTAAGCTCGGAAACCTTGATGCAGGTAGCCCAGGTGTTGCGGGGGTTGGCGATCACGGTGAGGGCATCGTAGGCAACGGGCAGCTCGAGGAACTCTACGTTGTTCTCCTTGCAAGTTTTGAGCTCTTCGGGCAGGATGGGGCGGCTGGCGTTTTGGATATCGGTCTCGCCGCGGCAGAACTTCTTGAACCCCCCACCGGTGCCCGAGAAGGCCACCGTGACCTTAATGT
>CALFDH010000138.1 GCA_937950405.1 uncultured Meiothermus sp. | reverse complement strand
CAGGGGACGGTACAGGTTGTAGAGGGTCTCGAGGGCCTCCTCCCGCTCGGCGCCTACCACAATACGGTCGGGGTAGAGCGAATCGTAGATGGCCGAGCCCTCGCGCAGGAACTCGGGGTTAGAGGCTACCGCAAAGTTGCCCTTGGCCTTCTTGCCGTTCTTGGCCTCGTAAGCGGTTTGTACCAGCGATTCCACCCAGTTGCCCGAGCCGATGGGCACGGTGGATTTGTTCACGATTACCGAGAACTTGCTGTTCAGGTGCTGACCGATGCCCTCGGCAGCCGCCTGCACGTAGCGCAGGTCGGGGCTGCCATCGGGGGCCGAGGGAGTGCCCACCGCGACAAAGATCACGTCGGCGTCCGGCACGGCTTCGGCATACGAGTCGGTGAACTTCAGGCGTTCGCGGGCCAGGTGCATGAGTTCCTCGAGGCCCGGCTCGTAGATGTGCGCCTTGCCTGACCGCAAAAGGGCCAGCTTTTGCTGATCCACATCCACACAGGTGACCTGATGACCGATATAAGCCAGCGTGACCCCGGTGGTAATGCCCACATATCCTGTACCGATGACGGCGACCTTCATAGCTTTCATGCTTTACTCCTAGAGTTGTTATCCATCCAGATGGGCGATGGACTATTCCAAACCATGGTTCAGTGTACAAGGGTCTGTGCCTGACCCAACCGCCAAATATCACAGCACAGGTAGAAAAGCTGCCTCACAGGCGTCATTTTTACGCCATAGCGTTACAGTAAAGTGAAAGTGGGTGGCAAAGTTCACGCTTTCCAGCTTATACACGGCTTTCCAGTCGCTTGACATCGTCTTCTCCCAAATATTCGCCGGTCTGCACCTCAATTAAGACCAGCTCCAGCAGCCCAGGGTTGATGAGCTGGTGGGCTACCCCAGCCAGGGCACTGGTCGATTCGTTGGGTCTCAGGATCTGCATCCGACCATCCAGCCAAACCTGGGCCGTACCTCGCAACACCGTCCAGTGTTCGCTGCGGTGGTGGTGCAGGTGGTTGGAGAGGGCCTGGCTCGGCTTGACCACCACCCGGCGTATTTTGAACCCATTGGTTTCTTCCAGGGTCAGGTAGCTGCCCCAGGGGCGTTGGATGGTGCGGTGGCGGCGCACGGTGTCGTGCTTGGAGTGGGTGAGTTGTTCCACCACTTTCTTTACGTCCTGCACTTTATCGCGCCTGGCCACCAGCAGGGCATCGCGGGTGTCCACAATGACCAGATCACTGGCGCCAATCACTGCCACTATGCGATCTTCGGTCTGTACAAAGGTATTTATGGTGTCCAGCAACACCGCTTCCCCCAGTACCCGGTTGCCCGCCGCATCCGCCGGCACCATCAGAGCGGCAGCATCCCACGAGCCCAGATCACTCCAGCCCAGATCGGCGGGCACGACCGCTACCTGCGCGGCTTTTTCCATGACCGCATAGTCCACCGACTCACTGGGAACCTGTTTGAAGAGGGCTGCATCCAGATAGGTCACATCCCCCTTCTCGCTGCCCTGCCAGCAAGCCAGTACCGCCTCGTACATCTGGGGTTGGAGCTCTTGTAGTGCCTTCAGATAGATGGTCGCCTTGAAACAGAAAATGCCCGCGTTCCAGAGGTAGCGCCCGGTTTGCAGATAAGCCTCGGCGGTCTGCTGATCGGGCTTTTCCACGAAGCGGGCTACCCGGTACGCCCCGTCTTGTAAGGGTAAACCTTGCTCGATGTAACCAAAATTGGTGGCCGGGTAGGTGGGTTGGATGCCAAACGTCACCAGATAGTCCTGCCCGGCGATGGCCTGGGCCTGGGCTACGGCCTGGGCAAAGGCCTCCTCCCGCAAAATGAGATGATCGGCAGATAGTACCAGCATGACCTCATCGGGGCTCTGCTCGGCAACCCAAAAAGCGGCCATGGCGATGGCGGGGGCCGTGTTGCGGCGTAGCGGTTCGATTACAAACGAGGTCTGCACTTCGGGTAGCCCCAGGGCCTCGTACTCGCTGGCGGTGCTGAAGTAGTATTCCTGGCCTGTGACTGTGAGTACCCGTCTGGCTCCAACCCGAGCGGCCCGCAAAAAAGCCTTCTGCAGCAGGCTTTGACCATCGGGTAGCTTCATGAAGGGTTTGGGGTATTGTTCCCTCGAGACCGGCCACAAGCGCGTACCGGCCCCCCCCGAAAGAATGACTGCGACCATGCCTCACCTCAAATGCCGTGGGGTCAGTAGACACCGCACTAAAGAATACTGTATGGGTCAGCACTGCAGAGCCAGGGTTATTTGAATGCAGCCTATATGGGCGGCTCGAGCGTCCTTGGAGCTTCTAGCCTCAGGCTTTGGGCCTTTAGCTTTCGGCTTCTATCAGACCCTGGTTCCTTCGCTCCCCCAGCTCGAGTACGCATAGAAGCGGCCCCGCTCACCCCGCAGGTAGTCCATCAGGGGCTCCAGTAGGGGGCGGTGTTCATCGAGTTTGACGGCTACTTCCTCGGCAGTAAAGAAGCGGGCCTCCACGATGTGCCCATCGGGGTCTTTGGGGTTGAGCAGGCCCTCGTAATCGGCGCGGAAGGCCATGGCGATGGTGCGCTCGCTTTTGCGCGAGTCCTCGACCTGGATAACATAAGCCAGGTGTTGAATGCCCTTGACCCGGAGGCCCGTTTCTTCCTGCACCTCCCGTGCGATGGCCGCCAGGATGGTCTCACCGGCCTCGACCATGCCGCCCGGCAGGGTATAGCGCACCTTGCCCCGGCGGCTCCAGTCGTTGGCGACCAGCAAAACCCGCCCCTGCTTGTCCATCAGGATAGCCGCGGCTACCAATAGGTCACGTCGCAACCCATGCATACACCCCGCCTTTCGCGTCCTAGGCGGACTTGGGGGCGCCGGAGAGGGCCTCGAGCTGGCGTTCCTGGTCGGCTTTGCGCAGGGCTTCGTGCAGCTTGGACAGGTCGCCCGAGAGCACCCCTTCCAGGTCGTGGGTGGTGAAGCCGATGCGGTGATCGGTCACGCGCGACTGGGGGAAATTGTAGGTGCGGATTTTCTCCGAGCGCTCGCCCGCGCCAATCTGGGCCAGGCGATCCTCGCGGCGGCGGGCGGCCTCCTCGGCCCGTTTGATCTCGAGGAGCCTCGAGCGCAGAATGGAGAGGGCTTTTTCTTTATTCTTGATCTGGCTGCGCGACTCCATGCAGGAGACGATCATGCCGGTGGGCTTGTGCAGAACCTGCACCGCCGAGTCGGTGGTATTGACCCCCTGGCCCCCCGGCCCCGAGGCCCTCGAGACGGTAATCTCCAGGTCGGCGGGGTCGAGCTGTACGTCTACTTCTTCGGCTTCGGGCATCACCGCTACGGTAGCGGTGGAGGTGTGGATGCGGCCCTGGGTCTCGGTGGCGGGCACTCGCTGGACACGGTGTACCCCTGCCTCGTACTTTAAGTAGCCATAGGCCCCCGGCCCCGTCACCTCGAAGGAGACCTTGGAGACCCCCCCCAGGTCAGTGAGGGAGGTGTCCAGAAGCTCGACCCGGTAGCCGCCCCGCCGGGCGTACTCCATGATCATGTCGCGCAGCTCGGCTGCAAAGAGGGCGGCCTCCTCCCCCCCGGTGCCGGCGCGAATCTCCACAATCACATTCTTTTCGTCTATGGGGTCGCGGGGCAGGAGCAGGAGCTCGAGCTCGGCCTCGAGGGCCTTCACCCTGGGTTCCAGGGCCTCGATGTCGGCCTGGGCCATCTCGCCCAGCTCGGGGTCGAACTGTAACTCGCGGGCCTCCTCGAGGTGGGCCAGGGCTTCTTTGTAGGTGCGAATGGTTTCAACCAGATGCCCCATCTCGGCATAGCGCTTGCTGATGCGCTGATACTCCGATTGGTTGGCAAGTACCGCCGGTTCGGCCAGCTGCCGCTCGAGCGTCTGGTACTCGGCTTCTAGGGATACAAGTTTCTCTAGCATACACAGTCACTGTCTACCAGGATAACGCGGATGTCCCCGGTCCGATAGGTGATGCCTTACCCTAGCGCTACTGGTTGCCTGCCAGTTCATGCCTCCAGCTTTCAGCATCTGGCATCTCGCCACCTGCTTGCTACTTACGTCTATAGACTATCGGCTATAGACCATAGACCATTAGCTATCGGCCCCATCTTTTGGCTTCAACCGGATGGGGCTTTGCTTGCTGGGGTCGCGGCCCACTTTGTCCTGGTAAAAGGTTTTTAGTTGCTCGAAGTCGGCCTCAATGTTCCCGCTGGGGGTGAGGTATCCCCCAATGCCCACCTCCTTGCGGCTGTAGTCAAGGTAGGCCAGCGCAATGGGAACTTTGGCCTCTAAAGCCATGTAATAAAACCCGCTCCTCCAGTACGGGGCCCGGCTGCGGGTGCCCTCGGCGGCCACCACCACCCACAGGTTGTCGTGCTGGTTAAAGATACGGGCCACCTGGCTCACGAAATCGCCGCCTGTTTTGGAGCGGTCTACGGGAATGCCGCCCAGCCAGCGCATCACCACCCCCAGCACTGGGGGGAAAAGCTGCTTCTTGCCCACCCACCGAAAGCGCGTACCCGAAGCCATGCCCCACAAGAGCGCATACAGGAAGTCCCAGTTGGAGGTGTGGGGGTAGCCCACCAGCACAAATTTTTTCCCAGGCGGTGGAGCCATTACTGCCGTCCAGCCCAGCATCTGCAAGGCCCAAACCCCAAAACGCTGCCAGGGCGTCTGGGGGCGGATCGCATATGGATGTGCCATTGACTACTGGTATACCACACCGGGCGGGGGTATCCTCTGGTATGAACGATGACCTGCGGATTTTCTATGGCTGGGTGCGGCGCTCTCGCGAAATTCTCTTTGGCGATTGCGCCTCGTTGCCGCCGGAAATCTATACCCAGGAGCGCGCCGATTTTGCCTTTGGGAGCATTCGCAACCTGCACGCCCACGTGGCCGACTGCTACCTGTGGTGGGTGGGCACGGTGGGTTTAGGCAAACCCCAGGTCCCAATCCGGGGGGCGGAGGTGCCCGATGTGGCGGCCATGCGGGCGGTATTTGCTCAGGCTGATGCGGTGGGGAATACCAAATCTGCCCAGAAGTGACCCAAAAGCGATATACAAGTCCCTCGGACGCGCCCCCTGGCGCGGCAAGTGAGGGGCGCGTTTAGCGCCGATCACGCGCAGAGTTGGTGGAAGAAGCCCTGCAAACTTTTAACCAGCTCGACCAGATATACGAGTGGACGCATCCGGTTCGGGGCTGGAAGGCCAGGGTGAGCCAGCGCTGGCTGCTGCTGCACCCCATCACCCACGAGTTTCACCATAAAGGTCAGATTACGGCCCTGGGGCGGGTGCTGGGGCATCCGGCAGTGCTCTCGTCAGGGGTGGATACCGATCTGGTCAATCCCGAGTTTTGATCAGCCCCTCGAGCATTCTCTGCGCCTCGCGCAGCCTGGCCTGTACCTCTTGCAACTGCTCCAGGCTTCCCGATGGGGGAAGCTGGGGTTCTTGCAGGCTTTTTCGCATCTCGTCCATGCTGTTGACCACAATGCCTACCAGCAGATTCAAAAACACCAGCGTACCTAGCAACACAAAGGAGACCATGTAAACCACCGCCAGCAGGGGCTCGGCTGTGGGCTGGGTACACAGGGCAGGGTCGGGTAGCTCGAAGCGATCGCAGCCGAAATACTGGATGCGGAGGATATCCACCCAGCCTTCCAGGGTTAGGATGCTGAAGAGGGTGAGCAGGGCGGTGTGCAGGTTGCCAAAGTGGAAGGGGTCGCCCTGGCCGAACAAAAACACCCCGGCCACCGCGTAGATGTAGAGCAGGAGCAGCATTAAGACCAGCACCCAGCCAATGGAGGGGATGCTGCGGAGCAACGCTCCCAAAATAATCTGAAGGTCGGGCAGGGTGCGGATCAGCCGCAGCACGCGCAAGAGCCGTAGCAGGCGGGCCGCCACTGCGTACGCTCCCAGCCCCGGCAGCAGGCTAAAGGCCACAATGGCGAAATCGAACACGTTCCAGCCACTCTGAAAATAACGCAGGGGCCGGGGCCAGAGGGCTGCCATGCGGAGCAGTACCTCGAGGGCAAACAAAGCCAGCACCAGGTTGTTGAGCAGGTGGAGGGCGGGGCCAAAGCGCTCCATCAGGACGGGATAGGTCTCGAGGCCCACCAGCACCGCCGCGAACAGGATGATGGCGGTTACGAAGCGATTGAACGGTGCCGATTCCACCAGGCGGGATAGGCTATTGGGTACAGAACGGCTCACACCTGAAGAGTATAGGCCGTTCGGTCAGGTGATAGCATTCAACCGGGTCGGTCAACGCACCCTTGCTGTACGACCATCCGTCGGCGTGTGCAAAGCCGGGAGCCGAAAAGAGCTGTGACTTGCGTCCTGAGATTTGCAACACTTGCCAGGGGATGGTGTATGGACTGCTTTGGCTGCAAAAAACCTCTTCATCCCTGATAGACCACCTCGGTCTTCCACCTGCCGGGCGGCTGGGTGTGCAGCTCCCAGAACTTTTCGGCAATCAGGTCGGGGTCGAAGGAAGTGTTGCGTTTCACCCGGCCCGCAATGGTCACGGTGGCGGCATGGATGCCTTCGTGGTAGAGCTCCTTGCTGAGTGCGCCCACCAGGGCGCGTAGCGAGGCTTTGCCAATGGAGAGCGCTGCCAGGTCGGGCGCGGGGTTCAGGGCCAGGCCGCCCCCGGTAAAGAGGAGGCTGCCCTGGCGGCGCGAGAGCATGCCTGGGATCACCAGTTGGGCCGCCACCAGCGCTCCGTACAGGTTGACCTTGAGGGTGTCTTCGAGGGTCTCCACGCTGAGTTCCGAAGCCCGGCTGCCCGCCGAGGCATAGGCGTTGTAAATCAGGACCTCGATGGGGCCGAGCTGCTTTTCGGTTTCTCTCACCGCCGAAATCAGTTGGGGGGTGCGGGTGATGTCTGCAGGAAAGGTTTTGACCGTGCAGCCATCGAGCTCGAGGGCGCTGCCGTAGTTTTCCAGGCGGGCTTCACTGCGGGCAATCAGGCTCAGCCGATACCCCTCCCGACCAAAGCGCCGGGCCACGCTCAGCCCGATGCCCCGCCCCATGCCCACCACCAGACAGACCTTGGGTTTCATACCTCGAGCGCATGGTAACATCAAGGATGCTGTTTGTGGATTCAGGTAACGCTGCCCCACCAACCCCTGCCCTGCGCCTGAAGCCCCCTCACCCGGCGACTCTTCCCCGGGTCTGTGTGGCAGAGCCTGAACCAAGAACAATATGGTGTTGCCACCCTCTCCTTCAGTGGAGAGCGGGAAGGTGGCAGAGGATAAGGGCCAGTGATGACCGAGGCCGTCCTTGAACCGAATGCGAGTGGAACTATGTACCGAGTGGTAATTGTGGGTCGCCCCAATGTAGGCAAGTCGAGCCTGTTCAACAAACTATTGGGGTTGCGGGCTGCACCCGAGAAGTACGCCAAGGCCGGGAGCCAGTTCGCAGTGGTGGCCGATGTGCCGGGGGTTACCCGCGACCTCAAAGAAGGCGTGGTGGAGAGTGAGCAGGGCCGCTTCAAGCTGGTGGATACTGGGGGCTTGTGGTCGGGGGACGTGTGGGAAAAGAAAATCAAGCAAAAGGTGGAACGAGCCATTAAGGACGCCGACCTGGTGTTGTTTGCGGTGGATGGGCGCAGCGATATCGTGACGGCAGACCTCGAGGTCGCCGACTTCTTGCGCCGCCAGGGCAAACCGGTGCTGCTGGTAGCCACTAAAATAGACGACCCCAAGCACCAGGCCTACCTGGGCGACTTTTATGCCCTGGGCTTTGGCGAAGCGGTTCCCACCAGTGCGGCCCACAGCCGGGGTTTTGATGAGTTACTGGAGCGTATCTGGGCCATGTTGCCGGTACGCCAGGGCGAGAGCGAGCCCGAGGTGGTGCCCATCCGCCTGGCCATTGTGGGCCGCCCCAACGCGGGCAAGTCCAGCCTGCTGAATGCCATTCTGGGCGAGGAGCGGGTGATTGTCTCGGAAATCCCCGGCACCACCCGCGACACCATCGACGTGGAGTTCGACTACGGGGGCAGCCGGTTCTTGCTGGTAGACACCGCCGGCATCCGCAAGCGCCCCGAGACCGGGGTCGAGGAGCAGGCCATCGGACGCGCCCACCAGGCCATTCTGGATGCCGACGTGGTTTTGCTGGTGGTAGACCCCAGGGAACTCGGCGACCACGAGCTCAAGCTGGCCAACGAGGCCCTGGACGCCGGCAAACCGGTGATCGTGACCATTACCAAGTGGGACTTGATCGAAAGCAAAGAAGAAGCCAAACGGGTGCGGGCCGACCTGGCCCTCAAACTGTCGCACATCCAGCACCTGCCCATTCTCTACGTTTCGTCCGTCACCAAGCAGAACCTGCACAAGCTGCTCTCGGAAGCGGCAAGGCTCTACGAGCTGGCTCGAGTGCGCTTCGAGACCGCTGAACTCAACCGCTGGCTCTCGGTCTGGAGTACCCAGACCATGCTTCCCAACTTCAAGGGCAAGCCCCTCAAGCTCTTTTTCCTGACCCAGCCCGAGGTGGCCCCCCCGACCTTTGTCTTTTTTTGCAACCACCCCGAGTTCGTGACGCGGGCCTTTGAGGGCTTTTTGCGCAACCGCATCGGCGAAGACCTGGGCCTGCGCGAAATTCCCTTCCGGATGGTCTTTCGGGGCCGCAGGGATTCGAAGGGCGGGGGAGATGCCTCATAAGGGTCGGGAGCCGCTCGAGGGTTTTCCGTGTTAATTTTTTATACACATTCAACAGAACCTGTACTTTTGACCAGGGGTATGTGGACTGGTAATCACTTGTGTGCTATCCTGACCGCTCACACACCAGTGGCATGTCCAGGACGGGTTTTTGCCAATTCGGGCCAGGGTTCGGCTAAAAAAAACGCCAGTGTCCCTTGCGCCAGGACTGAAGCGTCAAGTCACCCTCGCCTTCGTCGTGGACGAATTGGGCATCCACTTCTTAATAGGCCCGGATGGTGACTTCGGTAGTTTCCAGCGCCGCCAGCGGCTCGCCCGCGCTGCTCAGCAGAATGGTCTTGAGGCCCACTTGGGGTATAGGTTCGCCCTCGACCTCCCACTCCCACAGCGCCGAACAAGTTGCAGTCTTTTTACCCGCGACAATTAAGGCCGCTAACTCGTCGTCTAACTGCGGGTTATCGCCCCAGGACTCTGCCCGGTAAGCGGTGGGCCGCTGGCCCTCGGACAGGGTGGCTAGGTAGGCTTGCCAGAACTGCTCCGTGCGCTCGTCCATTCTTCCTCCAGAATCGCAAACACCACATCATCGGCCCACGCACCCTTGAACCATAAGCTCTTGCGGAAGTGAGCCTCCTGGCGCATGCCCAGGCGGGTCATCAGCCGGATGGAGGGTAGGTTGCGCGGGTCGGTAATACCGTAGATGCGGTGTAGGCCTTTGTATTTGAAGGCGTAGTCTACCAGGGCTCGAACAGCTTCGGTGGCCAACCCTTGCCCTTGAAACTGGGGGTCGAAGGTATAGCCGATTTCGGCCTGCTTGCCTGCTTGGTCTAGCTTGAAATAGAGGTCGCCAATGAGCTTGCCCGATCCGCGGTGTTCCACCCCAAACTGGAAGGAATCGCCGAGGGTAAAGGGTTCAACCCCCTCTTGGATTCTAGTGACGGAAGGCGTAGGTGGCTTGGAGGGCGGGGTCGTTGAAGTCCTGTTGGACGTTCAGGGTGTTGCCCTGCGGGGTAATTTCAAAGCGGTAGTTCTGAATGAAGCCCGACTCACAGCGCAGCTTGTCGCCTCTGGGGGTACAGGTGCCAAACTCGCTCCAGATCCAGCGGCGCGTGGGGTAGCCTTCGGCGATGTCACGAAAGACCACCTCTTGCTGGTATTGGTTTCATTCTGATACCAGATTCGGTTGTTTCGTTACCGAACGTTAACG
>CALFDH010000137.1 GCA_937950405.1 uncultured Meiothermus sp. | reverse complement strand
TTAGGGCCAGCCCCGTAGGCCAGGCTGGCCTGGTGTTCCAGCGCTTGCCGGTATGCGCGGGAATCTTCGGCCCAGCGCCGGAAATACTCGGCAGCATCGGGCACCGAGAGCCGGGGGCTGTATTCGAGTTCGTGCCAGGAGGGGGTGTTCATGGTTGATAGTCCATAGCTAATAGCTGAAAGCTTATAGCGGATAGCCCCTTGCTACTGGCTATTTCTATACGCTCAGATACCGTTTCCACAACTCAGGCTGGGCCTTCAGGGCCTCCGAGTTGCCCTGCCAGACCACCCGCCCACGCTCGAGGATGGTGTGCTGGTCGGCCAGGGCAATCAGGCGTTCGACGTACTTGTCAATTACCAGGATGGTCTGCCCACTTTCCTTGAGGAGCTGCAGCACCCGCCAGATTTCCTCGCGCAAAAGTGGGGCCAGGCCTTCGGTGGCCTCATCCAGAATCAGGAGGCGCGGATTGGTCATGAGCGCCCGCCCCACCGCCAGCATCTGCTGCTCGCCGCCAGAGAGCTGGTGGCCCAGGTTATGTTGCCGCTCCTGCAGGCGGGGGAACAGCTCGTAGATGCGGGGTAGCGTCCAGGGGTTGGGGCTTTTGTTGCGGTTGGCGGCAAAGGCGATCAGGTTTTCCTTCACGCTCAGGTTGGGGAAGATCTGCCTCCCCTCGGGCACCACCGCGATGCCCAGCGCGGCGATCTGCTCGGGCGGCAGGGCCTCGATCTGTGCACCTGCGAAGCAAATCCGACCCGAACGGGCCGGGGTCAGGCCCAGGATGGAGCGCACCGTGGTGGTCTTGCCCATGCCGTTTCGGCCCATCAGGGTGGCTACCTGGCCCTCTCGGATTTGCAGGCTCAGGTTGAACAAGACCTGGCTGGGGCCGTAGAAGGTCTGCAAGTCCTGAATTTCCAGCAGGGCGCTCATGGGTGCTGGCCTCCGGGGTCATCGCCCAGGTATGCCTTGTGGACCTCGGGGTTGGCCCGGATGGCCTCGGGGGGGCCGGAAGCAATCACCTGCCCATAGACCAGTACCGAGATGCGCCGGGCCAGCCGAAAAACCGCGTCCATATCGTGCTCGACCAGCAAAATGGTCACGCTTTGAGAGAGCCGGTCGATGAGCTCCACCATCTGCCCCGACTCCTCGGGCCCCATGCCGGCCATGGGTTCGTCGAGTAAGAGCAGCTTGGGCTTGCAGGCCAGGGCCAGCCCGACCTCGAGCTGCCGCTGTTCGCCGTGCGAGAGCTGGGCTGCTGGAGTGTGGTTGCGGGGGGTCAGGCCCAGCATTTCGGCGATCTGCTCGGCCTCCTCGCGCAGCGCCTTTTCGCGCTTGACCGGACTCCAGAAGCGAAAACTGCTGCCGCTGCGGGCCTGTACGGCCAGCTCGAGGTTCTCCAGCACGGTGTAGCTTCTGAACAGGTTGGTGATCTGAAAGGTGCGGGCCAGCCCCAGCCGCACCCGCTGATGCTGGGGCAGGTGTGTAATCTCGTGCCCATCGAAGCGAATGCGGCCTTTGGTGGGCCTCTGCGCTCCGCTGATCTGGTTGATCAGGGTGGTCTTGCCAGCCCCGTTGGGGCCAATCAGGGCGTGAATCTCGCCCACCTCAACGCTAAGGTTGCAGTCGTTGACGGCCAGCAAGCCACCAAACTGCTTGGTCAGGTGCTCGATGACCAAGAGACTCATCCGGCCCTCCGCCGCAACAACCCGGCCAGCCCCCTGGGGGCAAACAGCACCACCAAGAGCAGGATGAGCCCCACCCCCAGTTGCCAGTAGAGGGTAAGGTCTTGCAGGATTTCCTCCACCAACAGCAGCGTTGCGGCCCCCAGCACCCCGCCCCAGAACTGCCCCACGCCCCCCAGAATCACCATCATCATCAGGTGGCCCGACTGCTGCCAGGCCAGCAGGTTGGGCGAGGCGTACTCGGTGTAGTGAGCCATCAGCACCCCGGCCAGCCCCGCCAGTACCCCGGCTATCACAAAGGCCACCAGCTGGAACCGGTAGACCGGATAGCCGATTGCAGCAGTCCGGCTCTCGTTCTCGCGGATGGCTTGCAGCACGCGCCCGAACCTCGAGTTCACCAGGCGGTACAGGCCGTAGAGCACGGCTGCCAGCACGGCCAGGGTCAGGTAGTACAGGGTGGTGTCGGAAAGCTCGAAGAGCCCAAAATCGGGCCGCCGGGCCCGCAGCCCATCCTCGCCGCCATACTGTTTGAACGAAACCACCAGAAAGTAAATCATCTGCGCGAAAGCCAGCGTGATCATGATGAAATACACGCCCCGGGTTCGCAGACAGACCGCCCCAATCAGGAAAGCCAGCAAGCCCGAAAGGGCCAGGGCCACCGGCCAGATCACCCAGGCCGAGCTCACGCCCTCACGGGCCAGAATGGCCGCCGTATAGGCCCCCACGCCAAAATAGGCGGCATGCCCAAAGCTCACCATGCCGCCGTAGCCCAGAATCAGGTTGAGGCTGCCGGCGGCCAGGGCGAAAATCATCAACTTGGTGAGGAGGCCCGTATAAAACTCCAGACCGGTTGCGCTGGCGATGGGTGGAAACGCCAGCAAGAGGCCCAGCAGCAGAAGAATCGGCCCGTATCGCATGCAGACTCCTAGGTGCGGGCCGGGAAAAGCCCCTGGGGTTTGAAGAAGAGCACCACCGCCATCAGCAGGTATATCAGAATGGAGGCCAGGGCCGGGCCCAGGTTCGAGGCCACCTCGGGCGAGGCCACTTGGCTCAGCAAGAGGGGCAGAAAGGCCCTGCCGGCGGTGTCCACAATGCCCACCAACAATGCACCCACCAGCGCCCCCTTGATGGAGCCAATGCCCCCAATTACAATCACCACAAAAGCCAGAATCAGGATGCTCTCACCCATGCCCACCTGCACCGCCAGGATGGGCCCCAGAAAGGCCCCCGCAATGGCACACAGGGCCGCCCCCACCCCAAACAGAAGGGTGAAGAGGGGCTTAATGGGCACCCCCATGGCCTGGGCCATCTCGCGGTTGGAGGCCCCGGCCCTTAGCCACATGCCAACCCGGGTGTTGTTGACCAGCAAAAACAGGCCCACCGCGACCACCAGACCCACCGCAATGATGGTGAGCCGGAAGGCCGAATAGTTGAGGCCGGGCAGTATCTCAATGGGCCCGGACAAGCCCTCCGGGGCCGAGAGCAGCAGGGGTTGCGAGCCCCAGATGATGCGTACTACCTCGTTGATGATCAGAATCAGGGCAAAGGTGGCCAGTACCTGGGACAGATGGTCGCGCTTGTAGAGCTGGCGCAGGATGGAGAACTCGAGGAGCATCCCGATCAGGGCCGTCCCGACCACGGCCAGCAGCACCCCCAGCCAGAACACCCCGGTAAGGCCCACAAAGGTCGCGGTCAGGTAAGCCCCAATCATGTAAAGCGAGCCGTGGGCCAGGTTGATCATGTCCATGATGCCGAAGACCAGCGTCAGGCCGGCGGCCAGCAAAAAGAGCATCAGCCCAAACTGGACGCCATTCAGGATTTGTTCAAGGAAAAGCGAGGGGGGCATAGGAACCTGGAGGGTCAGGGGTAGGTAGTGGGGGTGGGGCTACCGAGAGGCCTGGGTTGTCTCGCGTAAGTTAGGACGCCCTGGCCGCCTCAACCCCTCACCTGTTAACGCTAGAGAAACTGCGGACCGCGTATGCAAATCGGTGTATGCCCCATTACCTCAGCTTGCACTGCGAGACATAGGCATCGCTGTGGTTGGTAAAGATGTTCCCGGCCAGTCGGTTGATGATTTCGCCGTTGGGGGCCTGGATGACCTGACGCAGGTAGTAGTTCTGGATGGGGTAGCCGTTGGGGTTGAACTTGAGGGGCCCGCGGGTGCTGTTGAAGCCGGCCAGGAAGGCTTTGCGCAGGTCGTCTTTTTTGGAAACATCGCCCCCAACCGCCCGGATGGCGGCGTCCAGCATCAGCGCCGCATCGTAGCCCTGCGAGGCGTAGAGGGTAGGGGTGCGGTTATAGGCTTTGCGGAACTCCTCCACAAAGCGCTGATTGACCGGGTTGTTGAGTTCCAGCGCCCAGTGCGAGCTGTTGTAGATGCCCACCATCGGACGGCCCACCGCCCGGATTACATCGGCGTCGGCGGAAAAGCCGGGCAGGAACAGCGGAATTTCCCGCAGCAGGCCGGCCTCGGCGTACTGCTTGATGAAGTTCACACCCATGGCGCCTGGCTGGAAGGTGTAGACCGCTTTGGGGCGGGCTGCGCGAATCTGGGCGATCTCGGCGGAGAAGTCGAGCTGGTTGAGGCGGTTATAGACCTCTGCCGCAATCTTGCCCTTGTAAAAGCGCTTGAAGCCGGTCAGGGCATCGCGCCCGGCGGGGTAGTTGGGGGCTAGGATGAAGACGTTCTCGAAGCGGCGGGTATTGACGTACTGGCCCATGGCCTCGTGCAGGTTATCGTTCTGCCAGGCCACATTGAAGAAGTAAGGGTTACAGCGCTCCCCGGCGTATTCCGAAGGCCCGGCGTTCAGGCTGATGTAGTGTACCTTTTCCTCGAAAATGGCGTCGCCTACCGCCAGCAGGATGTTGGAGAAGATGATGCCGGTCATGAAGTCTACCCGCTCGCGTTTGAGCATTCGGTCTACGGCCTGCCGTGCGACATCGGGGTTTTGCTGGTCGTCGGCCACGATGACCTCGACAGGTACACCGCCCAACTGGTTGTTCAGAAGCCGCACCGCCAGGTTAAAGCCGTCGCGGGCATCAATGCCAAGGGCTGCGCCGCCGCCCGAGAGGGTGCTGACGAAGCCAATCTTGACCGTGCGCTGCTGGGCCATCGAGAGTGAGAAGCCTGCCAACCCCAACAAAACCATTAGCCAAAGTATTCTTTTCATCTTTCCTCCCATTGCTTGCCTTGTTGGTCGAATGATAACGGGTCTGTGGCGCTTTGTTTAGTCCCTCGAGCAAACCATCTCACTGCCCCCTAGAGGTCGGTGCGAACCTGCCACAACTCCGGAAACAGCACGATGTCCAGGGCCCGTTTCAGATAGGGTACCCCGGCGGTGCCGCCGGTGCCCTGCTTGTGGCCGATGATGCGTTCTACGGTGGTCAGGTGGTTGAAGCGCCAGCGGCGGAAGTTGTCCTCCACGTCTACCAGTTTTTCGGCCAGGTAATAGAGGTCCCAGTACCGCTCGGGGTGACGGTAGACCTCGAGCCAGGCGGCCCGCACCCCTTCGTGGGGCTGATAGGGTTGGGAAAAATCCCGTGCCAGCACACTCTCGGGGACATCCAGCCCTTTTGTGGCCACCAGATGCAAAGCGATGTCGTACAGGCTGGGCGCGTGCAGGGCCTCTTCCAGAGGCCGGTAGTGTTCGGGCCGGTGCTGGTGGGGGCGCATCATGAAGGGTTGCTTGTTGCCGAACAGGAACTCGATTAGCCGGTACTGGTGCGACTGAAACCCGGAGGCCCGCCCAAAGGAAGCGCGAAACTGCAGATAGTCGGAAGGGGTCATGGTTTTGAGCACCTCCCAACTGGCTGCCATCTGCTCCTGGGCGCGGCAGACCCGGGTCAGCATCTTGAGGGCCGGGTCCACGATGCCCTGCTTCAGCAGGCTCATCGGACTGGTGAGCTCGTGGATAATCAGCTTCATCCAGAGCTCCTGCACCTGATGAATCACGATAAAGAGCACCTCGTCGTGGGCCTGGGTGAGGGTGCGCTGGGCCGAGAGTACCTGATCGAGCATCAGGTAGTCGCCATAGGACAAATCCTGGCTGAAGTCGGTGTGGGCCTGGGTGTAGGTTTCATCCCTGGGGCTGTTCATCAGGTCACCTTGGCCCTTTCGCTGAAGCGTGGGTCTTTCCATAGCTCCAGTTGCATCACCCGTTCCAACCGCTCTACAGCCTCCAATACGTCGGCAAAGCGCAGGTACAGGGGCGTAAAGCCGAAGCGCATGATGTCCGGGGCGCGGAAGTCGCCAATTACCCCCTGGCTGATCAGGGCCTGCATGATGGCGTAGCCCTGGGGGTGCCGGTAGGAAACCTGGCTACCGCGCTCTGCATGGGCTCTGGGCGTGGCCAGCTCAAAGCCATAGCGGGCCGCCAGGGGGGCCATGCGCTCCATGAACAGGTCGGTCAGCTTCAGCGACTTTTCCCGTACTACCTCCAGGTTCACGTCCGCAAACACCTCGAGCGCCGCGTCCAGGGCGCTCATCGAGAGCACCGCCGGCGTGCCCACGGTAAGCCGCCGGATATCCTCGGCGGCCACGTACTCCGGCACAAAGGCAAAGGGGGCCTGGTGGCCCATCCAGCCCGAAAGAAAGGGGAAAGCGCTTGGCTGATGCCGCCGGGCCACAAACACAAAGGCCGGTGCACCGGGGCCGCCGTTCAGGTACTTGTAGCCGCAGCCTACCGCAAAGTCCACCCCGTGCTGGTTCAGGTGTACCGGGAAAGCCCCCGCGCTGTGGGCCAGGTCCCACAGAACCAGGGCCCCTTTTTCATGGGCCAGCCGGGTCAGCCGGGCCATATCGTAGCGGTAGCCGGTGCGGTAGTCCACCTCGGTCAGCATCAGGACAGCAGTCTGGTGGTCGAGGGCCTCTTCCAGTTCATTTTTCTTCACAAAGCGCAGCTCGAGGCCACCCAGAAGGGCCGAAACCCCCTGGGCGATGTAAAGGTCGGTGGGGAAGTTGTCCACGTCGGAGACAATCACCCTGCGCTCCGGGCGTAGCCGGAGGGCCGCCAGCAACACTTTGAACAGGTTGACCGAGGTCGAGTCGGCGGCCACCACCTCGCCCTCTTCGGCGCCAATCAGCCGGGCGATTTTGGCCCCCACCCTGAGCGGCAGGTCCACCCAGCCGTGGGTGTTCCAGCTTCGGATCAGGCCCTGGCCCCACTGCTCCGTTACCACGTGCTTCAGGTGTTGTTGGACTGCTTTGGGCAGCACCCCCAGCGAGTTGCCGTCCAGGTACACCAGCCCCTCGGGGATGACAAAGGCCTCTCGTTTGGCGGCCAGGGGGTCGTTGCGGTCCAGGGCTTCTATTTCGGTTTGGGTCATAGGGGTTCCTTCAGTCGGGGATTACGGCGGTGGCCTCGATCTCCACCTTGGCCCGGTCCTCTATCAGGGACTTGACCTCCACCACCGACATGGTGGGATAGTGCCGCCCCATCACCTCGCGGTAGGCGGCTCCCAGTGCGTCCAGCGAGGCCAGGTACTCCTGTTTGCTGGTGATGAACCAGGTCAGGCGAACCAGGTGCTCGGGTTTGCCCCCGGCCTCTGCCAGGGTCTCGAGGATGTTTTGCAGGGCCTGGCGGGTCTGGCCCACAAAGTCGTCGGCCTCGAAAACCCCCTGGGGGCTCCAGCCGATCATACCGGCGATGAAGACCATCCGCCCACGTGCTACAACGCCATAAGCATAGCCTTTGGGCTTTGCCCAGCCGGGGGGGTGCAGGATCTTTAAGTTCTCTTGCGTATGCTCCACGATTACCTCTTTACGCCTTCAGCTTCCTGACGCAGCACGAAACGCTGCAATTTGCCGGTCTGGGTGCGCGGCAGGCTCTCGCGGAACTCGATGGCCCGGGGGTACTTGTAGGGCGCAATTTTCTGCTTCACGAAGTCCTGTAGCGCCTTAACCAGCTCGGCAGAGCCCACCACCCCGGGCCGCAGCACCACGTAGGCCTTGACGATCTGCCCGCGCTCCGGGTCAGGCACCCCCACCACCGCGCACTCGGCCACGTCGGGGTGCAGCAAGAGCGCATCCTCGACCTCGGGGCCGGCAATGTTATAACCGGAAGAAACGATCATGTCATCGGTGCGGGCCTGATAGACAAAGTAGCCCTCTTCGTCCAGCAAGTAGGCATCGCCGGTAACGTTCCAGCCGTGCTGCACGTACTTGCGCTGGCGATCGTCGGAGAGGTAGCGGCAGCCGGTGGGGCCCTTGACCGCCAAA
>CALFDH010000136.1 GCA_937950405.1 uncultured Meiothermus sp. | reverse complement strand
GGCGAGCGGGAGATTGCCGAGGTTTGGGTAATGAGCCGGGGCAAACAGCCCGCCACCCCTTGCGGCGGCTGTCGGCAGGTACTGAGCGAGTTTGCCCACCCCGAGACCCCGGTGCACTGCCTCAGCGCCGACGGCCCCGAGCTACATACCACCCTCGGCGAACTTCTGCCCCACGCCTTTTCGAAGCATTATCTGATAGAGAGGGACAGTAGATAGCGAACAATTCGCCAAAACGGAGCGCTATCCCCAATAATTCAAGAGGACTTGGCCCTGCCAGCCTCAGCTTCACAATCGCCCCTGCAGATACTGGGCCAGCTCCTGGACGGGCACCCTTTCCTGCAGCATGGTATCGCGATCGCGCACCGTTACGGTGTCTTGCAGGGTGGTGCTGCCGTCCTGGCTCTTGCCGATGGTGTCGTAGTCAACCGTTATGCAGAAGGGCGTACCCACCTCGTCGTGGCGGCGGTAGGCCTTGCCGATGTTGCCGGTGTCCTCGTAGAGTACCCGCCCAATGCCCAGCGCCTGTAGCTCAGCCTTTAGGCGGCGGGCATAGCTGGTAATTTCCTCCTTGTTTTTGGCCAGGGGAATGACCGCTACCTTGATGGGGGCCAGGTGCGGTTTGAGCTTCAGCACCACGCGCTCCTCCCCATTTTCCAGCTTTTCTTTGGTGTAGGCTTCAGCCAGAATAGCCAGCACCCCCCGATCCACCCCCGCCGAGGGCTCAATCACAAAGGGCACGAACCACTGCTTGGTCTCGGGGTCCTGGACGGCCAGTTTGGCGGTGGAGTCGTGGTTTTCCAGCACCCGGGCCTGGATGCCCAGCTCGGCCTGGCCCCTGGTGTGGCTGCCCAGGTCGTAGTCGCTGCGGTTGGCAATACCCTCGATTTCCTCAAAGCCCAGGGTGGGGTAGTTGTACATCAGGTCGAAGGTGCGCTTGGAATAGTGCGAGAGGTCTTCTTTGGGCACGTCCAGCACCCGGATTTGCTCACGGGGGATTCCCTGAGCCTCCCACCACTGGAGACGGGTCTCGAGCCAGCGTTCATGCCACTCTTCGTCAGTGCCGGGTTTGACGAAGTACTCAATTTCCATCTGCTCGAACTCGCGCACCCGGAAGATGAAGTTGCGGGGGGTAATCTCGTTGCGGAAGGCTTTGCCAATCTGGGCGATGCCAAACGGCAGCCGGCGGGACGTGGCATCCAGCACGTTTTTGAAGTTAACGAAGATGCCCTGCGCGGTCTCGGGGCGCAGGTAGCCATAGGAGTCTTCGTCGGCTACCGGGCCAATGCTGGTCTTAAACATCATATTGAAGGGGCGGGGGGGCGTCCAGTCGCCCGGCGCACCGTCGGCGGGGTCCACTACTCGAGTGGTGTTCATGGCCAGGGCGGCCTTTTCCGGCTCGGCCAGCAGGCGCGAGACCAGCGCCGCCAAGTTGTCGCTCTCGTGCAGGCCCATGGCCTGTGACAGCGCTGCCAGCACCTCGGGTTTTTGCTCCTTGAGCAGGTGATCCAGGCGGTAGCGCTTTTTGGAGACCCGGTTATCTACCAGGGGGTCGGAAAAGGTGGCCTCGTGACCGGAATAAAAGAGCACCAGCCGGTGGGTGAGGATACTGGCGTCCAGCCCCTCCATATCGTCGCGCTCGTAAACCATGGCTTTCCACCAGGCCGCCTTGAGGTTGTTTTTCAGCTCGACCCCCAGCGGGCCGTAGTCGTAGGTGCCCTGGAGCCCCCCGTAGATGTCGGAGCCGGGAAAAATAAACCCCCGGCGCTTGCACAAGCTCACCAGTTCTTCCATCGTTTCAGCAGGCATATTGCTCCCTTCGGTCGCCTCGAGGTTCAAGGGTCTGAGCCCTTTTTCCCCTGAGCGTCAAGTCGCGCCGCAGAAATAAAAAACCCCGGCACGTATGCCTGGGGACGAAAGTTCAAATCTGAAGCCTCCGCGGTTCCACCCCAGTTCCTCAGGGGGTTGCCCCCGAGGCCCTTTGAGCTGCGCTGAAGTATGGCCCGCTGCCCTTCACCCGGTTCTTGGCTGCCTGGCTCACACCCTCCCAGGCTCGCTGTAGCGGAACGCCGGGCTACTCCTGCGGTTCAGCGCAGGTTTTAGGCTAACACATAGCGCCATGCCTAGCAAGGATTTTGCTATCCTGAAGCCATGCCCCGGCTCGAGCCCCCGGTCAGAAAAGACCTCACAGCGGAGGAGTTTCTCCACTTTGAATTTGGTTCGGAGGAAAAGCACGAGTTCGTCCAGGGTCAAATTTTCCGGATGGCTGGCGGAACCCGGCGTCACAACCGCATTGCTGTTCGGCTCGGTAGCTTGCTCGAGAATCAGAGCCAGAATACCCATTGTCTGGTAGCGATCGCCGATACGCTGGTGCAGGCTGCAGATGCCCTGTATTACCCCGATGTCATGCTTTACTGTGAGCGAGAAGAAGATTCCAGGGTCGTAAAAAAACCCTGTCTGATTGTAGAAGTCCTGTCTGACCGCACTGCCGAGACAGACCGGGGAGAAAAATGGCTCAACTACCAGACCCTGAGCAGCCTGCAGATGTATGTCTTGCTCGAGCAAACCACCCCTCGAGCCGAGGTATTCAGACGGGTGGAGGGCGGCTGGTTTTACGAAAAAATCGAGAGCGGCATGCTGCGGCTGTCCTGCTTAGACCTCGAGGTTGCGCTCGAGAAAATCTATTCCCGCCTGGATTAGCCTAGGCCAAACCAACGCGGTGCATTCCACCCGCAACATACAAAGTTGAACCGGGTTGAGCAAATATTCATCGTCCTAAAACAATTAGGAATCTCCTAACGCCCCAACAAAGCAACAAAGTCGCCGCATCGGCCAGGACAAAGGTCGCCTATGGCGTTGAGCAAAGTCAGACTAATCTTTTTTTTAGGTTCAGCCAGAGGCTTTGGCAACGCTTCGTAACGTGTGGCGCAAACACCTAAAACGAGCGAGGCATACTGTATTATTGAGGTAGGGAAAAAGCGGCGCTATGAATACTTGCACTACATACCAGGAGGTTTGCGCTTGAACAGGTACGACGACCGCGCCAGGTTGGTATTTCACTATGCCAGGGAGGAAGGGAGCCGCCTGGGTCACAGCATGATCGGGCCGGAGCACCTGCTTCTGGGCCTGATGCGCGAAGGGGGTACAGCCGCGCGCATCCTGATGGAGTACGGTGCGAGCCTGGAGGCCATGCGCCGCATGGTCGAAGAACTTGTAGGCCGGGGTGAGGGCAGCCGCACCGGCGAACCCCCCGCCATCACCCCCCGCGCCCGGCGGGTCATGGAGCTGGCCGGGGCTGAAGCCCGCAACATGTCCAGCCAGGTGATCGGCACCGAGCATATCCTGTTGGGCATCATCCGCGAGGGCGACGGCATCGCCTACCGCATCATGACCCACTACGCCAAGGATGTGGACACCATCCGCTGGCGGGTGCTGTCGCAAGCGGGCGAGCAGACCAAAGAAAAAGCGGTGGCCACACCTTTCCTCGACGAGTACGGGCGCGATCTGACCCGCGAGGCCCGCGAGGGCAAACTCGACCCCGTGATTGGCCGGGCCGAAGAGATTAACCGGGTCATCCAGATTCTGGCCCGCCGCACCAAGAACAACCCGGTGCTGGTCGGCGACCCCGGCGTGGGCAAGACCGCCATTGTGGAGGGGCTGGCCCAGGCCATTGTGGAGGGACGTGTCCCACCGGTGCTGCGCGGGGCCCGCATCGTCTCGGTTGACCTGGCCGGGGTGGTGGCCGGCACCAAGTACCGCGGCGAGTTCGAAGAGCGCCTGCGGCAGATTATCGAAGAGCTCAAAAACGCCAAAGTGGTGGCTTTCATAGACGAGCTGCACACCCTGATTGGGGCCGGTGGCGCCGAGGGCACCCTGGATGCCGCCAACATCCTCAAGCCGCCTCTGAGCCGGGGCGAGATTCAGGTTATCGGGGCTACCACCACCGGCGAGTACCACCGCTACATCGAAAAGGACGCGGCCCTCGAGCGCCGCTTCCAGCCCGTGATTGTGCTCGAGCCCACCCCCGAGGAGACCCTGGAAATCCTCAAAGGTCTGCGTCCACGCTACGAGGCCCACCACGGGGTGGTGATTCCCGATGAAATCCTGGGCCTCTCGGTCAAGATTGGCATACGCAGCCTGCCCGGGCGCAACTTCCCCGACAAGGCCATAGACCTGATTGACGAGGCCGCCAGCCGGGTGCGCCTCAACGACTCGCTGGGCATGCCGGTGGCCATGGACGAAGACGGCACCCCCCTGGTGGCCCGCGAGGACATCGAGAGCGTGGTGGACTCCTGGGGCGGGGTCTACGTAGACGACAAGGACGACAGCAAGCTCTTTGGCCTGGAAGAAGAGCTCAACAAGCGGGTCATTGGCCAAAAAGAGGCCGTCGAGGCCCTGGCCGCAGCCCTCCGGCGCAGCCGGGTGGGCCTGGGCGGGCGTACCCGCGTCTCGGCCAGTTTCCTGTTTGTCGGCTCTTCGGGCGTGGGCAAAACCCACTTGGCCAAGGCCCTGGCCGAGGTGCTGTTTGGCAGTGAGCGGGCCCTGATTCGCTTCGACATGAGCGAGTTCCAGGAGCCCCACTCCATCTCCAAGCTGATTGGGGCTCCGCCGGGTTATGTGGGCTACGAGCAGGGGGGCCGCCTGACCGAGGCGGTGCGCCGCCAGCCCTTCAGCGTGGTGCTGCTGGACGAAATCGAGAAGGCCCACCCCGACATCTACAACACCTTCTTGCAGGTGCTCGACGAGGGCCGCCTCACCGACGGCCTGGGACGCACGGTAGACTTCCGCCGGGTGATCTTGATCATGACCTCCAACACCGGCTTCAACGTGGGGCCCGCCATCGGCTTCACCAACCGGGAAGTGGACACCGAGAGCCCGCTCAAGGCCCTCTTTACCCCGGAGTTCCTCGACCGCCTGGACGAAGTGATTCGCTTCCGCAACCTCAACGAGGCCGAACTGGTGCAGGTTACACAGATCATGCTCGAGGACATCGCCAAGGAGCTGGAGTCCCGCGAAAAGACTGTCCGCTTCGACCCCAGCGTGGCTTCCTGGTTGGTCGAGCAAGTACCCAAGCAGGGTAGCACCCGCGTTCTGCGCAACCTGATCCGCGAAAAGATCGAAGACCCCCTCTCCTTAGAGCTGCTCTCCCGTCCTGGGCGCACTCTGTTCGTTACCCTCAAAAACGGCGACATCGCCTTCGAGGAAGAGGAGCTCAGCCTGGGGCTGGCATAACGCCCCCTTTCGCCGGCCTCCCCGCAGGGGGAGGTTTTTGATGGTCGCCTGATGTGGGTGGACGATAATACACTAGTGTGAACAAGTACGGTCAGTTGTTCAGCGGATGCTTGCTAACTAATACCGGATTCAAAAAGATACTTCACCAAACCAAAAACCCCAGGGGCTATCTTTTTGAATCCTAGAGCACCCCCTTCGGTCGGGTTAGTTCGTCACCATTCGGTAACGAACTAACCGAATCTGGTATAACCCATTCGAAGAAGGTGCTTATTTCGCCGACCGAAGGGAAGGGTCTACCCTTCAGGATTCAAAAAAAGATCACATCCAGGCCGGGGCTAGCACCACGGCAATTCGAATGCGTGAGGGCGCGATGTTCACAGAACCGCAACCCGTAGAGCTAAAAGCACTGAGTGCAGCCGAGCTGCTCACCCTGCTCAACCCTTCAGCAAAGCCTCTGGACGTGCTCAAAGCGGGCCTGAAAGAACTCCTGGCTCGAG
>CALFDH010000135.1 GCA_937950405.1 uncultured Meiothermus sp. | reverse complement strand
CTTCAGCTACAACGGGCACCCACACCTCAAGCTGATGAACGGCGGGCGCATCAAGTGGACGCAGGAAAACAAGCCCCTCACCACCGAGGTGCCCACCTACCCCAGAGGCACCTACACCCCCGGCCAGCGCGACCCCAGCCTGCGGGCTTTCCGCGATGAGGTGCTGGCCCACATCGAAAAAGTAAAGGCGGGCAAGGGCGCTCTGGTAGACGTGCGGAGCCCTGCCGAGTTCACCGGCGAGAAAACTCACATGCCCGAGTATCCCCAGGAAGGGGTGCTGCGCGGGGGGCATATCCCCGGCGCCCGCAGCATCCCCTGGGCCACCACCGTCAACCCCGACGGTACCTTCAAGAGCGCTGAAGAACTGCGTGCCATCTACGAGCCCAAAGGCGTGACCCCGGACAAAGAGGTTATCGCCTACTGCCGCATCGCCGAGCGCAGCAGCCATAGCTGGTTTGTGCTCAAGCACCTCCTGGGCTACCCCAACGTCAAAAACTACGACGGAAGCTGGACCGAGTGGGGCAACGCGGTAGGCGTTCCCATCGAAAAAGGCCCGGAACAGTAGCAGGTCAACCGTAAAAGCGTTGTAGAAGAGCAACCGAACCTCGCTATTTTGGTGAAAACCCCCAAACCAGATGAGCCTAACCGCGAAGTCCACCCCTACCTCGTAGGGGTTGATAGGGCGGGGTTAACGCCATGCAAGCCAGCGTAACCGCCAGTAGCATGGGCGACCTCGGAACTGGCCCCTCCAACCTCCCCTACCCTGTAGGGGAGGCTTTCGTGAACTTTGCGGTGGCCCACAACATCCCCTGCCGGGCCATACTTCCACCGGAACATTCGGGCTAGACTAGGGGAAATGCCCGATACCACGTCCAATGCAGTCATCCATCCACACGAGCGCAAGGCCCTCGAGGAACTCCTGCATTTTCCGCTGACCGAGGCGCTTTTTGGCCGTCGGAGCCGCCGCTTTGCCCTGGGGGGCGAGCTGCCCGAGGGGCCCCTGGCCTACCGCTCAAGGTACGAGCCCTATCCCCTTTCGGAGCTCGAGCGCCTGCTCATCCTCACCACGGTGGGCGGTCTGACCGGCTGGCACAACCTGATCAGCCACCACAAAAACGTGGCCCCTCATCTGCCCAGCTACTCCGGTATGGCCGCTGGGCGCACCTTCCCCAGCGCGGCGGGTTTCCATACCAGCCAGATTTTCTTCACCGACGATAGCGGCACCTACACCTTCAAAACCCGCGATGCCCGCCCGCCGGTGCCGCGCAACGCCGAGGGCCAGGTAGATGTGGTGGAGCTGCTACTGGCACACCGTCAGTACATCCACAAGCTGTCCGACGCCCGGCTCTACATTCCCCCCCGCGAGCCCTACATGGCCGGTCACAACGCCTGGAACGCCAACAAACCGGGCTCGCTCTTGGTCTGGCCCATCGCCGACGTGGCCCAGCACCAGTTGCTCAAGCTCCTTTTCATTGCCCAGAACGGCTTCGTACTCTACGACGACGTACACAACCGCAGCATCCCAGGGCTGGAAAAGTTCAAGGATTATGTTGCGGTGGACAAGCCCTATCCTCTCACTGCCTTTGACCAGGCCACCCTGGCCGAAGTTTCGGCGGAAATCAGCGCGGCGGTATTTGCGGGCCACCTGATGCAGCAGGCCATGGGCCTGGGCGGCTGGATGCTCAACGGCCTCGATAGGGTGCGAACCCTGGGAGCCTCGGGCGACCCCGAGGTGCCGGGGCTTGGCTTCCGCTACGACTTCAAGCCCGGCTGGTCGCGACCCAACCCCACCGGCCTCGAGGGCATTTTTGAAGGCCACTGCCCGCCCCACTACCCCGATATGCGTAAGGCAGTAGAAGCCCTGGTCGAGCGCAAGTTCGGCGAGGGCGGCCCCTTCCACCCCCAAACCCCAGGGCCCTGGAAAAGCGCTGCGGCGGTGCGTTCCCAGGCTTTCCCCCACCAGGATTGGCTGGTTGAGGTGGTTGCTGCCCAGGCCCAGTACCTCTTCGATACCTTCGGAAAGTTCCCCGCTACGGTGCCCACCATCTACAGCCTGATGTTTTTGCAGACCCACCACCTCGACCTCGAGTACTACGACCGGTTTTTTGAGCCGGGGGCCTACCTGCACACCCACCGTGAACACCTGGGAAAGTGGCATGGGGTGCGGCTGGAGGATTTGCCAAAAAGAGACGATAGTCGATAGTCCATTGTCTATGGTCGATAGCCGGTAGCTGATTGCTGGAGACTCTTCCGAATAACTATGGACTATAGACCATCGCCCATAGACTACTTTTCGGCTTCTTTTCGCAGCTTTTGCAAGCCCCCCTCGAGGTTGTACACCTGCTCATAGCCCGCCGCTTCTAGGTAAAGCCCGGCCAGCTCGCTCATTACCCCCCGCTCACAGATAAGCAGCAGGGGACGGTTCTTGGGTAGGTTGTGGTTGCCGTGCTGGATGTCGTGCAGGGGAATGTGTACGGCCCCCTCGAAGTCGCCCTGGTTGTACTGCTCGGGCGGGCGCACATCCACCACCAGCGGGTTGTCCTGCAAAAAGCTTTTGAGCAACTCGGATTTCAGGGTACGCATGTCTATAAGATAAGGCATCCGTTAGGGGCGATTGCCCTGAAGGAGCGTGTTTGAGACGAGCATTTGGAGGGGGGGCATTTTTGGAGGAATGATACCAGATTCGGTTAGTTCGTCGCCGAACGGTGGCGAACTAACCCGACCGAAGGGAGTGCTCTAGGATTCAAAAAGATAGCCTCTGAAAATCTCTGGTTTGGGTGATTATCTTTTTGAATCCGGTATGACCCGCAACCGGGGGCTTCTTCTAGGGGGTTGATAGTTTATGCCAAAAATCTGAATCAGTATGCAAAGCCCCGTAGCCAGAAGGCGGGACAAGTGATATTCTTTCCCCTTGGTATGCCCGCCCGCACCGACCTCAAAAAAATACTCATCATCGGCTCTGGCCCCATCACCATCGGCCAGGCTGCCGAATTCGACTACTCCGGCACCCAGGCCGTCAAGGCTCTGCGTAGCGTGGGCTACGAGGTGGTGCTGGTCAACTCCAACCCCGCTACCATCATGACCGACCCCGAGCTATCGGAGGGAACGTACCTCGAGCCCCTCACGGTGGAGTTCCTGGAAAAAATCATCGCCCAGGAGCGCCCGGATGCCCTGCTTCCGACCCTGGGGGGACAGACCGCACTCAACCTCTCGATGGCCCTTTTTGAGCAGGGGATTTTAGAAAAATACGGGGTGGAGCTGATCGGGGCCAACGCTGCCGCCATCAAGAAAGGCGAAGACCGCGAAGAATTCCAGAAAGCCATGCTGAAAATTGGGGTGGACGTGCCCCGGGGCAGGATGGTGCACAGCCTGGAAGAGGGCCTGGCATTTGCCCGCGAGGTGACCGGCTATCCGGTGGTGGTGCGGCCCAGCTTTACCCTGGGCGGCACCGGCGGCGGGATTGCCCAGAACGAAGCGGAGTTCATCGAGATTCTCACCCGTGGGCTCGCGCTCTCCCCCACCCACTCCGCACTCGTGGAAGAGTCCATTGTGGGCTGGAAGGAGTACGAGCTCGAGGTCATGCGCGACAAGAACGACACCGTGGTGATCATTACCTCCATCGAGAACGTTGACCCCATGGGCGTCCACACCGGCGACTCCATCACGGTGGCTCCCGCGCAGACCCTCTCCGATGTGGAGTACCAGAAAATGCGCGATGCGGCCATGGCCATCATCCGCGAGATTGGCGTGGAGACCGGCGGCTCCAACATTCAGTTCGCCATAGACCCCAAGACCGGGCGGATGATCGTGATTGAGATGAACCCCAGGGTCTCGCGCTCCTCAGCCCTGGCCTCCAAGGCCACGGGCTTTCCCATCGCCAAGATTGCCGCGCTGCTGGCGGTGGGCTACCGCCTGGATGAAATCCCCAACGACATCACCCAGAAGACCCCGGCCTCCTTCGAGCCCACCATTGACTACGTGGTGACCAAAATTCCCCGCTTTGCCTTCGAGAAGTTTAGCACCCTGCCCAACACCCAGCCACAGGGCTTCTCCGACCGGCTCGGCACCCAGATGAAGAGCGTGGGAGAGGTAATGGCCATTGGCCGAACCTTCAAGGAGTCCTTTGGCAAGGCCCTGCGGAGCCTCGAGGCCGACGTGCGCGCGGAGTTCTCCACCTACACCACCGACGAACTCCAGGCCCGGCTCTACCCCAGCCCTACGCGAATTTATGCAGTGCTGGAACTGCTGCGGCGGGGCGAACCGGTGGACCGCCTCTATGAGCGCACCAGGATTGAGCCCTGGTTCCTGACCCAGCTCAAGGAGGTGGTGGAGGCCGAGCACGACCTAAAGACCGAAAGCCAGCAGCTCGAGGACGCCGAGGACTGGCGCTACCTGAAGAGCCTGGGCCTGTCCGACGCGCGGGTGGGCGAACTGGTGGGGGTCTCTGAAGCGGCGGCCCGCAAACAGCGCCTGTTTGCAGGCTCCAGGCCCGTTTACAAGACCGTGGACACCTGCGCTGCCGAGTTCGAGGCCTACACCCCCTACCACTACAGCGCCTACGAGCTGGAAGACGAGGTGCGCCCCACCCACAAGCCCAAGGTGGTGATCCTGGGCAGCGGCCCCATCCGCATCGGGCAGGGGGTGGAGTTCGACTACGCCACCGTACACGCGGTCTGGGCCCTGCGGGAAGCTGGTTTTGAAACCATCATGGTCAACTCCAACCCCGAGACCGTGAGCACCGACTACGACACCGCCGATAGGCTCTACTTCGAACCGCTGACGCTGGAGGACGTACTCAACCTGACCGACCACGAAAAGCCCCTGGGTGCGATTGCCACCCTGGGCGGCCAGACCCCCCTGAAGCTGGCCAAAAAGCTCGCGGATGCCGGGGTAACCCTCCTGGGCACCCCCTGGGAGGCCATCCACAGGGCCGAAGACCGCGCCGAGTTCAACCGGCTCTGTACCGAACTGGGCATTCCCCAGCCCAAAGGGGCCGTCGCTCGCACCCCCGAGGAAGCCCTGCAACTGGCCGAGAACCTCGGCTACCCCCTGATGGCCCGGCCCAGCTACGTGCTGGGGGGGCGGGCCATGCAGGTCGTGCACAACGCCGAGGAGCTGCGCTGGTATCTGAACGGCATCTACGCCGCCCTGGCCGAGCGCCCCTCGATTCTCCTGGATCAGTACCTGGAGAACGCCCTCGAGCTCGACGTGGACGCCCTCTGCGACGGACAACAGGTGGTGGTGGCGGGCATCATGGAGCACATCGAGCGGGCCGGGGTGCACTCCGGCGACTCGGCCACCATCCTGCCCCCCATCTCGCTCTCGCCAGAGCAACTGACCACCGTTAAGGACTACACCCGCAGGCTGGCCCTGGCAGTGGGGGTTAGGGGCCTGATCAACGTGCAGTACGCCCTCAAGGACGGCGTGGTTTACATCCTCGAGGCCAACCCCCGCGCCTCCCGCACGGTGCCTTTTGTCTCCAAGGCCATCGGCCACCCGCTCGCCAAGTATGCCGCCCTGATTGCGGTGGGCCAAACCCTGGACGAGCTGGGCTTCACCCAGGACCCCACCCCGGCCTTCTACTCGGTCAAGGAGGTGCTCATCCCCTGGCTCAAGTTCCCCGGAGTGATTCCGGTGCTGGGGCCGGAGATGCGCTCCACCGGCGAGAGCATGGGCATAGATGCCGACCCCTACCTGGCCTACTACCGGGCCGAGCTGGGGGTGGGCCAGCGGCTACCGCTCTCGGGCAGGGTGCGCTTCATCGGTGCCGACAGCCTGAAAGCCGACTGGGAAGCCGCCGGTTTTGAAGCCTCCGAAGCCGACTACGACCTGCTGATTGCCCTCTTCCCCCACCCCGAGCTGCGCCGGGCGGTGGAGACCGGCAAGCCCTTCATCACCACCGCGGAGGGGGCTAAGTGGAGCCTCGAGGCCATCCGGCGGGCCCGGAACTCTGGCCTGCCGGTACGGTCGCTGCAGAGCTGGCATACTGGGTAGGTGTTCCGCGAACCCATCGAGCCCTGGGAAATCGGGGTCTATCTTCTGCTTGCCCTGGCCCTCATGGCCTGGCTCTCCTGGCCACCGACCGTCTACTGGCCCCAGGTGCTGCGTTGGGAAACCCTGCTGTGGATGGGGTTGGGCATTGGTGAAGTCTATCGCTTTCGCCACCTGCGCCCTGGGCTTTCCAGGGTCATTCTGATCGCCCTGCCACTGAGCTTGAGCTTCGCCCTGTTCAACCCAGGCGACCCACGCCTGATTTTCTGGATTGCCGTGGGGCTCCTGGGGTCTCTGTGGCTGCTGGAGTTCATCCCGGAGGTCTCGCGGCGGGTAGGTCGGTGGCTGAGAAAAAGCAAAAGATAGGGCGCTCTTCACGTATTTTGAGCCAGCCGAGTATGGGAAAGCTTTGTCCTGGACAGAACAGTGGCCGTGGATAAGCGGCCACGTCTGTGAGGAGCGCGAAAACCGGAGTGGGTACTCCACTCCGGGCTTGCCCAGCGAAACTTATACCAACTCTGCGCGTGAGCGGCGCTAAACGCGCCCATCACTAAGGCTTTTATCGTTTTCCCCTTTCCCTCTCCCCTGGCGGGAGAGGGTGGCGACAGCGCCGGCCAGTATGGTGCTCTTTTGGCCAAATACAACAATTCTGGCGGTAACTGCTGTCGCCGGGTGAGGGGTTGAA
>CALFDH010000134.1 GCA_937950405.1 uncultured Meiothermus sp. | reverse complement strand
CCACCACCCGGCCTTGCAGGTCGAGCACCGGGCCCCCCGAGTTGCCCTGCACGATGCGGGCATCGGTGAAGAGCAGGTCGCCAATTTCCGCCCCCACTTCGGGGTCGAGGTCGTTCTTCTCTGCCGCGGTGGGGCCGGTTCCGGCCAGAATGCCGTAGGAGGCCAGGTTGCGCTGCCCGAAAGGGCTGCCAATCACCACCAGCCCCATGCCCACCGGCAAACTTTGCGAACTGCTAAAGGAGAGCTGCGCAGGGGCCGTTACCCCCTGTACGGTCAGGATAGCGATATCAATGCCCTTGTCCACCGCGAAGACCTGGGCCGGGAAGGAGCGCCCATCAAAGAGCTCCACGCTGATGTCGCGCAAGTCCTGCACCACGTGGTAGTTGGTGATGATACGGCTGGGTGCATAAAAAAAACCCGAGCCGTTGGTGGGGCCTTCGTTGCCGGTCTGGGGGTCGCGCAGGATGCCAAAAATCTTGACCACTGCGGGTAAGGCCCGGCGAATCACCTCCACCCGGGCCACTTCCTCGGGGGTGGTCAGGCGGGGCGCCTGGGCAAAAGCCGAGGCAAGGGCCAACAGGGTCAAAAGGGCAACCGGGCGCATCATCAGCAAACCTTTTTCATTCTCATATGCCGATGGTGAGTAATCAATAGCTATCCCTCAGAAACCCCCAAAGGGAGGGTTTTACTTGATCGGCACAGGGTTTCGCGGGCCAAAAAGCGCATTCGGGATGTTCAAGAAACCTTAATCTGCCGATCTACATCACCTCCGGAGCCTGCAAGCCCAGCAATGCCAACCCCTGTTGGAGCGTCTGCCGCAGGGCCTTGACCAGCTCGAGCCGGACCCCGCGCAGCCCGGGGGGCGCGGTCAGCACGGGGGTCGCCGACTTGCCATCCGGGGTTTTGGCATTGTAAAAGCTGCTCCAGGCGGCGGCCAGTTCCAACAAATACTGGGCCACGATGTGCGGAGCCTTGTTGCGGGCGGCATCCTGCGCGGCCTCGGGAAAGCGCAGGAGGTTTTTCGCCAGGATAATTTCGTAGGCGGTGGCCTGGGCGTAATCGGCCTCTTCCTGCAAAACCCCCTGTTCTTCGGCCTTGCGCAAAATGGAGCCGGCCCGGGCGTAGGCGTACTGGATGTAAGGCCCGGTATCGCCCTCGAAACTCAGGGCCTGGTCGTAGCGGAAATCAATCTGCTTTTTGGCCTCGGTTTTGATCATGGCGAAGCGCACTGCGCCGACCCCAATCTGCTCGGCGGCCTCCTGGGGGTTGGGGTGGTCGGGGTTTTTCTCGGCAATCACCGCCCGCACCCGCCGGACGGCCTCGTCCATCACCTCGTCCACGCTTACCACAATGCCCTTGCGCCCGGACATCTGACGGCCCTCGAGCAGCACGGTCTCGTAGGCCAGGTGGAAGCATTGCTCGGCCAGGTCGTGCCGCCCCTCGACCTCGAGGGAAGCCTGTACCACCCGCAGGGCATGGCTCTGGCGGGCGTCCACCACGTTGATGGTCTCGCTGGCCCCCCCAAAGGGCATCAGAGTCCCCTGGGGGTGGGTGCTGTAAAGCCGGGCGCCGCTGGGCTGGGTGTCGTACTCCGCAAACTTGATGCCCTGTAGCAGGCCCATTTTCCAGAACTGGAGGGCGATGTCCTTGGCGGTGTAGGTGCTGGTGCCGTTGGAGCGGATGAGCACCAGGTAGGGGTCTTCCAGACCGGGAATGAAGGCGCTGGTGTCCATCACCAAAGCCCCGGCGTACTTGCCCTCGGTAGGGCGCGAGACGTAAGGGGAGCCCTCGAGGGCCTTCATGGCCTGGCCCAGCAGGCCCTCGCGCACGATGTCCGACTCCCAGACCAGCGCTTCGTACTCGGCTCCAAGGCGGTACATGGTTTGCAGTTGCGAACGGAGGATTTTATCTACTTCCGGGCGCAGCTCGCCTGCCTCGAGGCGATGCAGCGTCTCCTGTACCCCTTGCTCGATTGTGGCTTTCTTCTCGGGGTTTTCCAGCTCCTGGTGCAGCCGCACGTAGGCATCGCCCACCCAGTGGTCGTACTTGGTGCCGGCGGGGGGGTTTTCCAGGCCAAAGTACCGGAGGGCGTACAGGCTCTCCGCGGCCTGCCGTCCGGTGTCGTCAATGTAGTTCATGACCTCCACCCTGCGCCCGGCATAGCGCAGGATTCGCGCCAGCGAGTCGCCCAGGCAGATGTTCCGCAGGTGCCCCACGTGCAGTTCCTTGTTGGGGTTGACCGAGGTGTGCTCCAGCAGCACCTTGCCCTCGGTTGGCGGGAAGGGCTTAATGGGCAGGGTGGCCGCTTGCACCAAAAAAGCCGGATCCAGCTCGAAATTCAGGTAACCCCCCACCACAAAAGTGCGACGCACCCAGGGGGGTAGCTGGATATTCTGCACCAGGTCGGCGGCAATTTGCGGAGGGGCTTTTCGCAGGGCGCGGGCCAGGCTCATGGCGATGGGCGTGCCGTAATCGCCTTCCTTGCCGGCTGGGGTCTCCTGCACGATGATTTCGGGCAATTCACTTAACCCCAGGGCTTGCAGGGCCTGGGCGAGGGTCTCTTTGAGCTCGGACTTGATATCGGGGCGATGCGCTAACACCGCAATAGGATAGCAGAAAGATTCACCTTTGCCCGCCTGGGGCGTTAGTATGGGCCTGTGAAGCCTCTGGAACACCTGCAACCCCAACTGCCTGCCATCTTGCAAGACTTAGAAGCCATCGTGACCCTCGAGGCCCCTTCCTACGACCTCCCCGGTCTGGATCGGGTGGCCCGCTGGATTGCCCAGTACTTCGAGCCCTTTGGAACCCTGGAGCGCGAGGAGACCGCCAATGGCCCCATGCTCCGCGTACAGGTGCCGGGGAGTGGGAAAAAAGTGCTGGTGCTCTGCCACTTCGATACCGTGCATCCGGTGGGGGCCTTTGCCGTGCCCTGGAAGATCGAAGGCGACCGGGCCTATGGCCCCGGTGTTTACGACATGAAGGGCAACATCGTACAGCTTTTGTGGGCCCTGCGCACCAATGCGGCCCTGGGGCTGGGCAGACCCCAGCTCGAGCTGCTCTTCACCCCCGACGAGGAGGTGGGTTCGCAGGCTTCGCGGGCGGCCATCGAGACCGGGGCCCGGCGCAGCGACCTGGTGCTGGTGCTGGAGGCCCCCATGGGCAACGGCGACCTCAAGGTAGCCCGCAAGGGGGTGGGCCAGTACCGCCTCACCGCCCACGGCAAGCCCGCCCACCAGGGCGTCGAACCCGAAAAGGGCGTCAACGCCATTGTGGAGCTGGCCCACCAGATTCCCAAAATTGTGGCCCTGCAAGACTGGAACCAGGGCACCACCCTGGGGCCCAACGTCATCAAGGGCGGCACCACCAGCAACGTGGTGGCGGCCACGGCCTGGGTGGACATCGACCTGCGGGCCTGGACCATGGCCGAGGCCGAGCGGGTGGAGCGCGAACTCCGGGCTTTGCAGCCGGTGTTGCCGGGGGCGTCGCTCTCGCTCGAGGGCGGCCTGAACCGACCCCCCATGGAGCCTTCCTCGGCCTCGCTCGAGCTGTTCGAGATGGCCCGGCGCATCGGGGCCGAAGTGGGCCTAGAGCTAGGGCCTGGAAGGGTAGGGGGCGGCTCGGATGGCAACTTCACGGCGACCCTGGGCGTACCCACCCTGGACGGGCTGGGCTTGTTCGGCGAGGCGGCCCACCAGCTTACCGAGAATGTCTACATCCCGCAAATCCCGGCCCGCATCGCCTTGCTGTGTGGCATTCTGGACGAACTCTCTCGATGAAGCTCTCGCCCCGCGCGCAAAAGGTGCAGGACGCCTTGCACCAGAAAGGCTTATACCACCTGCGGGTGCAGGAGCTGGCCGCCTCGACCCGCACCGCCCAGGAAGCCGCCGATGCCGTGGGTTGCACGGTGGGCCAGATTGTCAAATCGCTGGTATTCCGCGGAGCCATTAGCAACAAGCCGTATCTGCTGCTGGTTTCGGGAGCCAACCGGGTCAACACCCATTTGGTAGAAGAAAGTTTGGGTGAGCAACTGGTCAAGCCCGATGGCGACTACGTGCGCAGCGTGACCGGCTTTGCCATTGGCGGGGTGCCACCGGTGGGCCATGCCCAGCACCTGGAAGCCCTGATTGACCCTGATCTGTTGCAACACGAGCGAATCTATGCCGCTGCGGGTACTCCTTTTGCCCTCTTCGGCCTTTCCCCAAATGAACTGCTGGCCCTGACCAAAGGCCGCATGCCGCATAATGCAAATGACTTAGCGCCCACCCGGAACTGCTTGCGTGGGATGTATGGTCTAGGAGTCGCGTATGAAAGGCAACATATTGGGGGCCGATGGCATTCGGGCAATTGCTGCCCTGTCCGTTCTGATTCACCACTTTTTTGAACGTTTGAATATAGAAAAGCAAAGTGAAGCGGTGCAAAGTTTGCAACAGTTTGCCCTGTTGGGCGAAGCAGGCGTGAGCGTATTCTTTGTACTTAGCGGAATGCTTTTGTCCAGGCCGTTCTGGCAAAACTATGTAGACCACAAACCTTTTCCCAACATCCGCGACTTCATGGCCCGCCGCGCTGTTCGCATTGTGCCGGGGTTTTATGCCAGCCTGATCGTGAGCTTTGTAGTGGCCTGGTATTTGTGGCATCCCACGGACTTTGTTTGGCTGCGCCTGCTGGCGGGTCTCACCTTCACCTCGGGTTTTCACTACGTTACCCTGTTTCCCACCGAGATCAACGGTCCGCTGTGGTCTATCAGTTTTGAGGTCTTCTGCTACGTGCTGATGCCGGCGTTTATGGCCCTGCTATTTTGGTGGCTGCCCCGCCGAGGAATTGGGGTGGCGTTTGCCTTTTGGGTGGCTGCTTTTGCGGTGGTACTGGGAGCCAACCAACTCATTCAGGTCTACCTCCAACCCAGCGACTACCACCGAGGCTGGGAGTATGGCCTGATCGGCGGAGCCAAGGAGTGGATGCCGGGCTACAACGTGGTGGGGATGTTTGCCCATTATGTGTGGGGCGTGTTGGCAGCAGGGTTAATCGTGTGGTTTCAAACCCAACCCAGGTGGACGGAGTACCTCAAAAACCGCTGGGTATTTGACGGGGTGGCTGGGCTGGCATTGCTGGTCACATTTGGATTTCTGTGGCAGCTACGGGATGGGTCTGGCTTCGGCCAGAGCTGGCAGAACCAGCCTTATTTTTTCCCATATTTCCCTCTGCTTACCATGTTTTTGTTGGCAACCCTGCCTTTTACCCGTGTATTGGGCCATTGGTTCGATAACCGCTTTTTTCGGTTCACTGCCAAGGTGTCTTTTGGCATCTACATCTGGCACTTCCTGATTTTGGAACTCTACCGCGATCGCCTTAACCCACAATATAGCTATATGGGCATGAGCGACCTGTCGCAATGGCTGCTGATTAGTGCGGCTCTGTTGGGAGCCAGTTATGTAGTGGCGGTACTTTCCTACAAACTGATTGAAGAACCCGCTCTGGAATGGCATCGCCGTCGTCGGGAGCAGCGCAAAGCTGTGGGCGAACCTGCATAAAGTGGTCTGCGAACCGCTCCAAGCTGCGCCATACGGATTGCCTTTGGTTGGAAGCCTTTGGCAGAACCGGGGAAATGGTGCGATAAGCTAGTGATATGTTTGGTTTGTTTGGTAAACCGGATGAACACGTGCAGCGCGAGGGCGATACCGCTTTTCGGGTACGGGTTCGCACCGCTCGCAGTGGCGATATCGTAGAGTTACGGCTCACCAAGGGCAACGAAATCTCCACCTCCGACGAGGGGGGGTACTACGTGCGCAAAAACATTGTTTCCCCGGAGCACCTCGACCGGGCCGTGCTGGAAATCTGGTTCGACAACGCCTATCGCCCCAAGCGCAAGGTAGTGGAGGGGGGCGAGCTGGTTCCCATCAAGGAGTGGACGTGAAAAACCCCCTACCGGACAGGTAGGGGTCAGTGTTCCTGCTGTTTTACTGCAATTCGTCCTCGAGGTTATCCATCAGTCGGCGGGCGGCGCTGGTCTGCTCCTCGCCGCCAAAGCTCTCCTCGCTGACGGCAGGATAGGCGCGCCGTCCACCGCCGGTGCGCTCGAGCTGGGACTGCAACTCGCGCAAGTCCAGGTAGCGGTCGCTCTGGTTGCGCAGCTCGAGGTCGGTGAGTTCGGGTACCCCCAGCAAGTGAATTTCCTTGCCCTGAGCCCGGAGGGCCGAGAGGGTATGAGCTAAGTCTCCAGAGCCACTCGCCACCACCGCCCGCTCCCAGCGGGGGGCGGTGATCAGCAGATCGGTGGCGATCATGGCCTCGAAGCGGGGGTCGCCGTGGGCTTCCCGGCTGCGCACGGTGTAGCCCATGAACACCAGCGCGTCCAGGAATTTTTGCTGGCGCTCGTCGTTGCTGTCGGTGACGGGGGCGTAATAGAAGGCGTTGTACAGGTCCTCGGGCTTGGAGAAAACCCCAATCGCCTTCCGGTGGTCAATGTTCCACCCCAAACGCTTGGCCGCATCGTACATGTAGGAGCCGTCAATAAATAAAGCCGTCTTCATCGTTTTTCTTTCTCGCTTCCTGTGTTGCGGCGGGGTCTTCCGCTACGCTAGATGTGCATGCTACATCTAGACGGCCCAATCTATTACCTCGGCGCGCTCGAGCGACCGTTGATGATTCAGACAGGGCCACCCCTGGCTCTGCTCTTTACATCATGCGACATGGCCTGCCAATTTCCAAGCGCTGTAACGGGCTTGGGCGACCTCGAGGTGCAGCAAATACAGGACTGGCGTGGAAAAGAAGAGTTCTTCAAAGCCCTCTTGCTGCAGGGTATTGAAGTGTATTTGCTCGACCCCAGCCCTCGCCAACCTTTGCGTGCTACACGGCACGCGGTTCGTGCGGCGCTGATCTACGTACAAAGCCACAGGACGCAAACCGCCTGTCTTTAGACCAGCCTTTCGTGCTTCAAGTAGGTTCACCGCCTCGAGCAGGGCAGCCTTTCCACCTATGCGTTATGCGAACTGGGTGCAAGGTCATGCATATAGCTTGACTTTGGATTTTTTCGCCGAGGGATGCGGGTTAGCAGTTTTTTTGAGCGCAAAAAAGCCCCGGACTGGCGCATCTTTTATACCAGATTCGGTTAGTTCGTCACCAAATGGCGACGAACTAACCCGACCGAAGTTATCCGCGTAGCAAAGGGCGATACCGCCCCTTGGAAGAAAGACGCTTGCTTCGCCGACCGAAGGGAGGGGTGTGCGCTAGGATTCAAAAAGATAGCCCCTGGGGTTTTTGGTTTGGTGAAGTATCTTTTTGAATCCGGTATTACAGGTGGCCAGAGATGATGGGCCATCAACCGTAGGCGGTCTTTAAACTTCCAAAACCACCTTGCCAAACACCCGGCGCTCTTCCAGCAGCCGGTGTCCCTCGGCGGCTTGTGCGAGGGGCAGAGTAGCCCCCACGATGGGCTTGAGCCGGCCCTCGGCCACCCAGCGAAGAATGGGGAAGAGGCGGCTCTTGGAACCCATGGTGGAGCCAAAAATGGAGAGCTGCCGGTAAAAGACGTGAGAGAGGGGGGTTGTGGCTTCGTACCCCGAGGAGGCCCCCACCAGGCAGATGCGCCCACCCCAGGCGGTGCCCTTGATCACCCCTTCCCAGTACTGGGCGCCGGTGTGATCCACCACCGCATCGGCACCCTTGCCTCCGGTGAGCCTGCGAACCTCCTTGAACCAGTCCGGGTGGGCGTAGCAGACCGTTTCGTCCGCACCCAGCGCCCTGGCCTGGGCCAGCTTCTCCTCGCTGCTGGCGGTGGCAATGACCCGTGCCCCATATACCTTGGCGATCTGAATGGCGGCCACCGAAACCCCCGAACCGGCGGCCATCACCAGCACGTCCTCGCCCGGCCTGACCTGGAGCTTGTCCACCACCATCTGCCAGGCGGTCAGGAAGGTAAGGGGCACCGAGGCGGCCTCGGCCCAGCTCAGGTTGGCCGGTTTGGGCAGGACGTTGGCTGCCGGTACCGTAATGAGCTCTGCGTACCCACCCCAGCGGTGTTCGCCCAGAATCTGGTACTGCGGGCAGAGGTTATCCTGCCCGTTCAAACACCGCTCGCAGCGGCCACAGGAGACCCCAGGGTTAAGCACCACGGCATCCCCCGGCGCGAGGCCCTCCACGCCCGCACCCACCGTTTCCACCACCCCGGCCACATCGGAGCCCAGGATGTGCGGCAGCGGTAGTTTGGGGCTGGCTACGCCCTTGCGAACCCAGATATCCAGGTGGTTCAGGGCTACCGCTTTCACGGCCACCCGAACCTGCCCGGCTTCTACCGCCGGGGCCGCCATCTCGCCGTAGCGCAAAACCTCCGGGCCGCCTCTGGACTCCATCCAGACCGCTCGCATAGGGGCGATTGTGCCACTTCACGTAAGGAGTCGTCAAACGGGCATGGGGAAATGCCGAAAGCCTGAAGCTGAAGGCCAAAGGCCTAATAGACGCAAGGCCCCGGACGGGTTTAAGACCTGATACCGGGGATGATTGGGTTCAAACGCCGAGCTAATGGCTACGACGCCACCACCCGTGTACCTGCCGTGCCTTCCAGCGCCGCCTGCAAGATGCCCTGGGTTCCCCTGGCAATGCTGGCCCAGGGAGCGCCTTTGCCAATGGCATTCAGGGCGGCCTCGACCTTAGGAATCATGCCTCCGGAGATGGTGCCGTCCTGGATCAAGTCCCGCACCTGGGCCTGGCTGAGCTGGGCCAAGCGGCTGCTGGGGTCTTTGGGGTTGCGCAGAACCCCCACCACATCGGTTAGGAAGACCGCCGGAAGGCGCAGGGCTCCGGCAATGGCCCCGGCGGCGGTGTCGGCGTTGATGTTGAGGGGGCCTTGCGGGTCGAGGCCGATGGGGGCTACCAGGGGGGTCAGGCCTGCCTGGAGCAGTTTTTCCAGAATCGGGGTGTTGACCTTGCTAACCTCGCCGACCCGGCCCAGCACGGGATCCAGTAAGCGGGCCTCGAGCAGCCCGGCATCGCGCCCCGTCAGGGCCACACTGGGCCTCCCACGGCGTGAAAGGCCCTCGGCGAGTTGTTTGCCCAGGGTGGTGAGCACCATCTCTACCACCTCCATCTGCTCGGGGGGGGTGATTCGCAACCCCTGGTAAAAATGGGTCTCGAAGCCCATCCGGTTGAGCCACTCGCCAATGCGGGGGCCGCCCCCATGCACCAGCACTAAGGGGCCTGGGTAGGCGCTTACTTCATCCAGCAACTCGCCCGCTTCCTTCAGGCTACCTCCAATTTTTACGAGCAAAGCCTGTTCCATGCCGATAATCATACCCAGCGCGCAGCTTGACACGCCCAAAAGCGGGTGTTACCCTTTTGAGTGCGCTTGCGAGAGCAAGCCAGCACGGGCGATTAGCTCAGCGGGAGAGCACACGCTTCACACGCGTGGGGTCGTAGGTTCAAATCCTACATCGCCCACCAAGAGAGCAACCGAGGCTACAAAGGTCTCGGTTGTCGCATCTAGCCCCCCAGCGCCTTCCTGAGCTCCTCCACCACCGCCCGCAAATCGCGCACCTCTGCTTCCAGGGCTTCCAGCCGGCTTTCCAGCTCACTTTTTTCCTCCATCCGAACGATGGGGGCCGGGGTTCCGGCCAGGAGGTGGGCATAGCGCACCTCGCGCTCGCCGGGCTGGCGCTCCAGTTGCGTGACCAGCGGATGCGGGGTCAGTTGCATGAGGGTTTGCAGCGCCGCCTCGGCTTCCTGGAGCGAGGCAAACTTGTGGTTCATGCTCTCGGCCCGGGCCCGTATTTCACCCAGGGTTTGCGGTCCGCGCAGCATCAGAACGGCCATCACGATGGTAGCGGGGGCCTCGAGCTTATACTCCCGATCCAGAAACTGCCGGTATTTGGGCGCACGGGCGCCATGCTCGCGGAACATGCCACAAAGCCGCTTGCGCTGCAAAGAGTCCAGGGCTTCGCGCACCTCTGCTTCGCTCAGGTGGGTGACCGGGTTGCGGTTGTTTTTCTGGTTGGCCCCCAGCCGGATGGCGTTTTCGGTCATGGGGTAGTAGTCGGGGGTAGCGTATTGTTTTTCGATAAGGGTGCCCAGCACCCGCACTTCGGCCTCGCTCAGAAGGTTCATAAGGAGGATTTTAGGGCAACTTGGGAGCCCTTCTTCAAGGCATTACTTGGGTGTTAATTTTTTGGAGTGGATTCCGTTTTATTTATCGAACACCCAGTCAACAACTCAAAACACTCAAACACTGGCTCACAGAGGAAGGCGTATTCTGGCCTCATCCGGTGTAGCTCCTAGAAAGAACATTGCCCCGTGGCGCGTGTAAGGGTGAGAAGCTCGCTCAAGCCCTCGGTACAGTATCTGTCTTGATGTCAAGGGAAATACACAACTTTCCACTTCTGGGGGTAAAAGAAAGTGGGAGGAAAAATATGAGCAAGATTCGTGTTATCGGGCTAATGATGGTGTTGGGTTTGGGTTTTGTGGTCGCACAAGTGGCCGGATTGAGTGCCAAGATTCAGGGCTATACCGGTTGGACGCGGGTGAACATCAACAAGATTACTGAAGGAGGCGCACATCCTGCAGCCAAGGATGTGTATGTAAACATCGCGAATGACCGTCTGGCTGCAGCTTACCAGCGGCCATTTGCAGCCGGGACGCTGTTTGTCAAAGAAAGGGTAGACCCTGCTACCCTGGTCGTGACCACCTTGTATGTTATGGAGAAAAGGAGCGCCACCGCCAAGGACTGGTCTTGGGGCGTCTTTGAGCGCAAGGGCGAGCGATTTGAGGGTGGGGTGTTGGCTAACCCCGCAATGTGCGTTGGCTGCCACGAGCAGGCCGCAGCAACCGACCTGGTATTTACCAGGCGCTGAAGTTTGGGTTTTCCCTAACCCTCGTTGAAGAACGAGGGTTTCTTCTTGATCAGGTATGCTCATGGACTAGAAGATAAGCTCGATACAATACAGTGTAATCATGCGCCGTTCTTCATCCCTGCTTTCACGTATTCAAGAAGCCGTGGGTCTGGCCCCCAGACGCGGTGTTCAACCTAACCCCGGGGTTTGGGTGTTGATCCAAACAGACTGGAGCGGACGGCTAACCTCGGATGAGATGCAGCAAATGGCGGGCATCTGTCCGCCTAGAAGCATCCGCCGCAACGAGGTCATTTATCGTAAGGGTGATCAGGCCGATAGCCTGTTTATATTGCTCGAGGGCTACGTCAAAATTTCTCTGACCACTCCCAAAGGCGAACGGGTGCTTGGGGTGTTGGGACCGGACGATATGTTTGGTGAGTCTTTCCTAACCCTGACGCGGCAGCGCCAGAGCGATGCAGCCTGCCTTAGTTCTACAGCCTTAATTTGTCCAATAAGCCGACCCCAGTTCCTAGAGGTGGCGCAAAAAATTCCTACCGTGATGCAAGCCTTTGCCACTGTGCTGGCCGAGCGCATCTGCAGCCTTGAGCAGGAGTTGCGCCTCACCACCCAGCCTGCCGAGGTTCGACTGGCCGGGGTCTTGCTAACCCTGGCCGAGAGATTCGGAGGCAAAGATAGTTCGGGTTGGGTTGAACTTAACCTCGAGCTCAAACAAGAAGAACTGGGCTCGCTGGCCAGTACAACCCGTGTCAACACCACCCAAACCCTTAGCACGTGGCGCGAACTGGGTTTGCTTGAGGGTACGCGGGGCCGTTACCGCATTCACGTGCTGAAGCTGCGTGAACGAATAGAGGAACTTATGGAAAGAGGCTAGTCCCAGGAATAAACGACTCCAGGAGACAACTGCAAGGGGGATTAGCTGACAAAAGCAGGCTCGATCACCGTCTGGTGGTACCCGGTGCCCAATTTGATGCGCTCAGCAAGACCAAAAGACCCAAGCCCACCCCCGACACCTTGGCTCGGCTGAGCCAAAGATAGCCCTGATATCGCGGATGACACGCATTTATAGTGAGCTGATGGGGATGCCAGGGCCGGGTTGTAGTTGCTGAACAGGTCGGCTCTGCCTCCTGAGGGAGCATCCGCTGGGCTAGCACCACGTCGTGACAGTGATCAACGGCATGGGTTGGTCGTAGAGGTGCAAAGGGTATGGTTACCAGAGCGACAATTTTTATGGCGAACTTCAATATCTCGACAGGGCTCTCAGTGGGCTCCAAACCACCCAGCCAGCCTGGCATACAGTTGCCTGAACCGGGCGTAACCCTCCTCGTAGGAGTCGCGGGGCAAAGTGGCGGGTTCGGAGGGTTCTTGAGACACCGGCAGCTCGAGCCCCAGGGCCATCGCGCCGAGCAAGGCTGCACCACGAGCCGACGCCGAGCGCACCATGCTTTTGGTTAGGGATCGCTTCAGGATGTCGGCCAGGAGCTGCTGCCAGAAAGGGTGGGCGGTGCCCCCGCCGGCCAGCCGCAAGGGGCTACGGGGAGGGACAGCCTCTCCTAAAGCCTCCAGGCCCTCTCGCAGACTGAAGGCCACCCCCTCGAGGCCTGAGCGCATCAGGTGACCTCGCCGGTGATGCCGGCCCAGCCCGGCCCAGACCCCTCGAGCCAGGGGGTCGAGGTGAGGGGTGCGTTCCCCGGTCAGGTAGGGCAGAAAAACCAGCCCTTCGCACCCAGGAGGCGCTTCCGCGGCCTCGGCATAGGCCTGTTCCCAGCTCAGGCCCAGCATGGCCCGCACCCACTCGAGCGCCAGACCCGCGTTTTGCATGGCGGCCATAGTGTACCACTGCCCCGGAAGAGCCGTCCGGTACAGGTGGGTGCGGAGGGAGGGGTCTACTTTTGGTTCGGCCAGCAGTACGGTAATCTGGGCCCCGGTGCCCACCGTGAGCTGGGCTTCGCCCACCCGCAAACCGGAGCCCAGGAGGGCGGCGGCAGTATCGGCGGCCCCGGTGGCTACCGGAACGTCTGGGGGCAGGCTCAGGTGCAGGGCAGCCTCTGGGCGCAGATATCCGGCGGTCTGGCTCGAGGGCGCCAGGGGCGGAAATAGGCCCGGGTGCAGTTCCAGGGCCTCTATAACGTCCCAGGCCCAGGCATCGGCCAGGAGGTCGTAGAGGAGCGTGCCGGAGGCGTCGGAGGGCTCGCTTTGGGCCTCCCCCGTAAGTTGTAGCCGCAGCCAGTCCTTAGGCTGTAAGGCCCAGCGAGCCGCCTGGTACAGCGCGGTTTGGTGTTGCTGGAGCCAGCGCAGGCTGGGAGCGGCCATGCCCACGACCAGCGGATTGGCCAGCCGTCGGCGCTGGGGTTCGGAGAGTCGGTGAAGCGCTTCAACTTCGGCGCTCGAGCGGCCATCGGCCCAGAGAATTGCGGGGTACAGGGGGGTTCCGCTCGCGTCTGCCAGCACCACGCCGTGCATCTGGCCCGAGAGGCCCACGGCCCGAACCTCTGCGGCATGTCCATTCACTAAAGCGCGGACCGCTCTGCCCACTGCCTGCCACCAGTCCAGCGGGTTGGACTCGGCCCAGCCGGGCCTGGGGGCGTGGACGGGGTAGGCCTCGCTGGCCTCGGCAAGGACAGCGCCTTCGCTCGAGAGCAGCAAGGCCTTACAGGAGCCCGTACCCAGGTCTATGCCAAGGAACATTGCGCCAGGCTATCTCAGGGGTTGCGCCTCTGCCAACTGCCTGCACCTCTGCTGCTCAAGCCAGCACCTCGGGGTTTAGCTCGGCGGGGCTCTTGGCCCCGGTCATGACCGCCACCGTGTCGGACATGCTGATTTTGGGGTCAAATAACCCAGGCCCTGCTTGCTAAAGGGGCATACTGAAGAAACCACTTCGGAGCGGAGCAGTGGTTCATTGGCCGATGAATCTCGAGGGGAGATTAAAGTCAGGCTCCAACCATCCAAAAACCGCTGCCTGTCCTCTGAAGTTGCCAGGGGGATTGCGGCTCGAGGGGAGCCGGAATCCCCTACCTTTAATCCAGATGGTGGCGTGAGGGAACTCGAAGGTGATCTCGGTGATGGTGCCGGTAGTCTGGAACTCACGGCTGGCATCGTAGCTGCTCCAGCCGTGGTGGGCCAGGGCAAGGCCCAATAACACGAGCGCTGCAAGCCATGTCTTTTTCATATAACCCCCCCTGTTTTTACGAGCGAAGACAACATTTTTATTCGGGGAGAATCGTGCTGGACTGTGTAGGAGGGGTTACGCTATGTGGATTGTTTGAGAAAGTCGGGCCCTGGATTAAGCTGCCATTACCGCAGGGGTGTAAACTGCACCTAACCGAAGTTCAGGGTGTTCGTGCTGACTCAGAGAATGCAGTTCACGACAACCTGCTGCGGTACAGATCAAATTGTTTCAGGAGGTCGGTCATGCAAAAGATTGGGCGATTGGGCTGGTTGTTGTTGCTGTTAGTGCTGGCGGCGTGCGGTCAGTCTAGCCTGGTTCAGACCCCTACCGAACAGGAAATCTTGCAGGATATGCGCCAACTGGGGGTCGAGCCCGAGGCCATAGCAGCCTACGAGGCCTCGCTCGAGAACCTGACCAAAGCCCGCCAGGCGGTTGAAAGCCTGAGCACAGGCGACCTCCAACTGGTGCAGACCATCGCACTGGGCAGCATTGCCAACTACGACGGTTACTACGCAGCGCGGGCCAGCTACCCCCAGTTCGACTGGAGCCGCGACGGCTGCTCGGCCCCGGAAGGCTTGAGCCTGGGCTACCGCGAAACCTTCCGGCCCGCCTGCAATGTTCACGACTTTGGCTACGCCAACTTTCCCCGCTTTCCCACCCTCTACAACGAGACCGGGCGGGGGCTTTCCGACGACAACTTCCTGGTCAATATGAATAGCATCTGCCGCCCCAAAAGCTTCTTGAGCCGGGCGGCCTGCTACTCGGCGGCCTATGCGTACTACAGCGCAGTACGTGTGGCGGGCTGGGCCTACTTTTACGACTAGGCCACCGGCTCGGCGGAAAAGCGCCGGCTGGGATTCACATACTCTTCCTGGGCGGCAATCAGTTGAATTTCGCGGGTGTTCATCTCGTGGGTGAGCAGGAGCATGTTGTACATGGCCGAGACTGCGTTCTCGAGGCTCAGCACTACGTTGCCGGTTTTCAGGTAATGGCCCAGAAACAAGGCCGCGATGGCGTCGCCGGTGCCGTTGCGGGGGGGCTCGAGGGGAATGCGGGGGGTGCGTACCAGCCAGGCCCCCTCGTCGGCAACGGCCAGGGTCTCGATGGTGCCCTCGGGTGCCCCCTCGCGCAGCATGCTGGTCACCACCACGATGCGGGGGCCGCCTTGGTGGATGTGGGCGCGGACGATGTGAGCGGCTTCCAGCACCTCGCGCAGGGTTTTGGCGGAAAGCTCGGTGAGGAGCTCGAGCTCGAACTGGTTAGGGGTGATGATATCGGCCTGGGGTAGCACCTGGTGCTTGATGATCTCGGGAATTTCGGGGCGCACGAACAACCCCCGCCCCTCGTCGCCCATCACCGGGTCGCAACAAAAGAGCGCCTTAGGGTTGAGTTGGCGCACTCGAGCCAGGGCCGACAGAATGGCCTCGGCGGTGCCCCCGCTGCCCATGTAGCCCGACAGCACGGCGTCGCACTGTGCCAGCACCCCGCGCTCGGCGATGCCCTCGACCACCGCGCTCAGATGTTCGGGCGGCATCATCATGCCTTTCCACTGTCCATAGCCGGTGTGGTTGGAGAACTGCACGGTGTGGATGGCCCAGACCTCGAAGCCCATGCGTTGCAAGGGGAACACCGCCGCAGCGTTGCCGGCGTGACCGTAGGCGACCCAACTCTGAATGGAAAGAATATTGCGGGGCGGTTGCATGCAGGCAGTCTAAGGGAAAGTCTTTCCAGACTGCCAGCCTGTCTACAGGTCTGTGCTGTTTTGCTATGGAAAGGTCTCAGGACGCATGTCGCATGCCAGAAAGCACGCAGTTTTTTTTGGCAAGGTAGTTAAGTGCGGGGCAAACCCCATGGATTCACTGAGCACTCGGATTACCGTCCAGGTTTATGGGGTCCCAGGACAAGACCAGATTTCTGCTATCAGCCATGGACCATAGACTATAGACTATCCTGAGCTCAACGAGCGCCCAACTCATCGAGCGCCAGCCGGTAGGTCTGGGCATGGGCTGCCACCGTGGTGCGGGGGTCGCGGTTGTAGCCGCCGCCCATAACCACCACCAGCGGCACCTGGGCCTGCTTTACTTTTGCGAACACCCGCCGGTCTCGCTCGGCCAGCCCCGGCAGGCTGAGGCCCAGCCGCCCAAAGCGGTCGTTATGCAGCACATCTACCCCGGCGTTGTAGAAGACCAGGTCGGGCTTGAAGGCGAAGGCCTGCTCGAGGGCGGGCTCCAGGGCTGCCAGATATTCGGTGTCGCCGGCGGCGTCGCAAAGCCCTATGTCCAGGTCGCTAAGCTCTTTTTTGAGGGGATAGTTGCGCAGGGCGTGTATCGAGAGGGTAAATACGTGGGGGTCTTTTTGAAAGAAAACGGCGGTGCCGTTGCCCTGGTGGGCGTCCAAATCAACCACCAAAGCCCGTCCGCGCCAGCCCCTGGTTTGCAGGTGGGCGATGGCTACGGCCACATCGTTGAACAGGCAGTAGCCCTCGGCCCGGTTCGGATAGGCGTGGTGGGTGCCACCGGCTAGGTTGAGGCCCAAGCCGGTCTCCAGGGCATCCTGGGTGGCAGCCAGGGTGCCTCCGGCAGCATGCAAGGCCCGCGTCAGCAGGCTTTGGGTCCAGGGCAGCCCCACCTTGTGGGCCTCCTGGCGGCTGAGCCCTTCCGTGCGAAGCTTTTGCAGGTAGTCGTGGGTGTGGGCCAGGGCCAGGGTCTCCCAGGTAATGGCGGGGGCCGGTTGGATGTTCAGTTCGTGCCGAAGCGCATCGGCCACCCCAGCATATTTGTATTTGGGGAAGGGGTGATATTCGGGGAGCTCGAGGGCGCAGTGGGAGGTGGAATAGGCCCGACGCATGCCCACTCAACATGCCACACAAACCCCCAGCTTTGTGTGGTTTGGGTGGGTAAACAGACGAGCTTTTCGTATAACCTGCGCTGGTTACTGTAAACCCTTCCACATCTTTTGCAAAACTTGCTGATACCTTTATGGTGCTTGGCCTCGAGCCACCCCTGCTCATAAAGGTTCCCATTGGAACCCCTCGAGGCCAAGCACATATAACCAGCTCGCATTGTTCTGTGCTACGGCCAGAACGCCGCATTGAGAAACCCCCTCTTAGGAGGGGGTTTTTATACCAGATTCGGTTAGTTCGTTACCGATTTGGTGTAACGTCGGGATCTACTCCGAAGCGGCTTTTTAAGAGCTGTTGGAGTCAAAGCCCCGCGAGTTTTTCCCGCAAAGCCTGCGCCCGTTCACGCAGAGGCATGGCCTGGGGGTTTTCTTGCTCATGCTGCAGGATGGCCCTGGGGTGGATGTGGTGCTCATCGGGGTTGCCAAAGAGCGAGTTGAGCAACTCAAACTCCTCCTGCGAACGCAACGAGGCGTCCTCGCGGAACATATTCAGATACGTCCAGGCGAACTGTGGCTCACTGATAGCGCCGCTCAGGTAGGCATCCAGCAGGCGCTTGTAGGGCTCGAGGGCGGCAGGCGCGAGCCCACTGGATGAAGGTGGTGGCTCAGTATTCTGCGTAGGACTCGTCTGGCGCTCGAGGTTGCCTGTGCCGCCTTCTTGCGGTTTTTCGACCTTTACATCGGGCAGGTGCTGGCTGAAGAGGGACTCGAGGTTCTCCAGGGTAATGTCCCAGTTATTGAGCTCAAAGAGCGGCTGACCGTTGCGAAATAGGATAATCTGGGGCGAATGGTGCACAATGCCGGTGCGTTCAGCCACGCGGTTGGAGGCCGGGCGATGTTCGACCACCGTGATGATGCCCACCGGGATCTCGGGCCGCTCCCGTAGCATTTTTTCCACGTTGCCCCAGCCCTGCATGGTCTTGTGGCAGGTGCCCGCCTTGAATATGGCCGTGACGGTCTGGCTTTCGATGAACATATCGGCTTCTTCGGGGGTGGTGATGGCGTACATGCGCTCTCTCATGGACTAGAGTCTAGTTGCAGGGGCGCTGGGCAAACGTTAGCCGGGACACTTCCGGAGCACAACGCAGGTGGGGGGTGGTTCTGGAGGCCCTCTTCGTAAGCGCTTACAGTACGGCTTGGGATCTTTGGGATCTACTGAATGGCTTTTTCGCTCTCGTCTGGAACCAGGGGGCGGCCCTCGAGCGCCGTGGAAAGCACAATGGTCGAGGTGATGCGGGCAATGCCCTGCACGGCCTTAATGCGATAAATGAGGGCCTCTAAGGTTTTGGTATCGCTGGTGCGTACCTTGAGCAGCAGGTCGTTTTCGCCGGCGATGCTGTGCATCTCCTCGATTTGATGAAACTGCTCGAGGGCGGGCTGGATTTCCCGTCCGGTGAAGTTGTTGTCTAGCCGGATGGCCACAAAGGCTGTCAGCTTGAGGCCCAGGGCTTCGGGGTCAACCTGAACTTTGTACGCCCGGATGACCCCCCTGCGCTCGAGTTTTTTCACCCGGTCATGCACGGCGGCCGGGGAAAGCCCCACCCGGTGGCCAATTTCAGCATAGGAGAGACGGCTTTCTTGTTGGAGCTCGAGCAAAATGGCCCGGTCGCGTGCGTCCAGCTGAACCATATTCGGTATGATAGCAAAAAAGCAAACGGTGTATGGACAAACAAGTTAGTAAGCGTATATAGTTAGATTATTCCCCGTGCTGGGGAATACCCCTAGACCCTCAACCTGAGCCAGAGCCTGTCATCCTCCGCAGGCACGCTTTAGCCAATCCCTTTCCCGGCTCAGGTTGAGTGTTTCTGGATACCTCAGGGTGAAAGGCAAACCATGTCCAGAACGGCTTTGCTGCTGATAGACATCCAACAAGGGCTCGATGATACTTCCTACTTTGGCCTTCGCAACAACCCCCAGTTTGAACGCAACGTGACCGCCTTGCTGGGCGGGTTTCGGCAGGCCGGTACACCGGTTCTTCATGTCCAACATCACTCGCTTCGCCTCACCTCGCCGCTCTTCCCTGGTCAGCCCGGACACGACTTCAAGCCCGAGGCCCGTCCCCTGGAAGGGGAGCCCATCTTCGCCAAAACCGTCAACAGCGCCTTTATTGGTACCGACCTCGAGGCCTATCTGCGCCAGGAGGGCATTACCCGTCTGGTGGTAGCGGGCCTGACCACCGACCACTGCGTCTCCACCACCGTGCGCATGGCCGGCAACCTGGGCTTCGAGGTGTGGCTGGTGGGAGATGCCTGCGCTACCTTTGCCAAGCAAAGCCCCGAGGGCATGATTCCAGCCGAGCAGGTGCACCGGGTGCATCTGGCCAGCCTGAGCGGGGAGTTCTGCACGGTGGTCAGCACCCAGGAAGCCCTGGAAAGAGGCGGGTCGTAACGGTGCAGCCGAGCCTGGCCCGCCCCCACAACCCGTCTCTGGTGCTGCTGGCACTGCTGGCTTTGTACTTCATCTGGGGCTCGACCT
>CALFDH010000133.1 GCA_937950405.1 uncultured Meiothermus sp. | reverse complement strand
GGGGTGGTGTACCTGGAGCGTCTGGGCGCCGAACTGGTGCTGGTTTCGGGAGCCCAGGAGCCCCCGGCCCTGGCCGAACTGCCCTTGTTTCTAATCGAATTGCGCGAGGTTTTACACCGGATTCAAAAAGACAGTTGACAGAACCAAGAGCCCCAGAGGCTGTCTTTTTGAATCCTAGAGCACTCCCGTTGGTCGGGTTGTTTCATCGCCGTTCGGCGACGAAACAACCGAATCTGGTATCACATCCGCCCGCCCCCCATCAAGGGTAAATTGGGGCGATGTTGCGAATCCTTGTACCGGTTTTGCTTTTGCTGGCGGCCTGTGTGCCACGCGCCAGCGAACCCCAGACCAACACCGCCCTCGTTCAAGGCTCGGTAGGCTTTTACCCCTCCCAGCCCGGGCTGGACTGGGTTTACCTTCCGCCCCGGGCTTCCATTGGCGACCCGCCGGTGCGGCTCTCGGTGATCGGCCCCACCACCTTTGAAGGTCAGCCGGTGATCCGCTTTCGCCTGAGTGGGCGGGGCCTCGAGCGTTCCTACTACCGCCAGGTTGATGCCAGCGGGGTGCGGCTTTTGGGCATCGAGGACTTTGACCGACTCCAGGTAGCCCGCTACACCCCAGCTATCCAGGAATACCCGCCGCAGGCCAGCCTGGCCGTGGGGGCGCGCTGGGGCGGGCAGACCCGTGAGGTTATCGAGCTGCGCTCGAACAACCAGGTCACCCGGGTTAGCGACCGGGTGCTGGAGTACAGCTACACGGTTCTGGGTAAGTCCAACGTTACGGTGCCTGCGGGCAGTTTTGAGGTTTTTCGCATCGGCCTCGAGTACCGCGACCCCCGCAACCCCAGCCTTCGGGAAAACTTTGAGCTATGGTTCTTTCCGGGTGTGGGCGAGATTTTCAGTTCGGTCAACTTCAGCGACCAGGGGGGCCTCTCCCTCATAGACCGCAACTTCAAATGAACTGTAGGTGGCCTTACAATACGGAGCCCCTTTGTTCTCTGGGGTACTGCACCAGCTTCACAAACCCCTAAAGTTGAGAGCAAGAAGTAGGCCGTAACCGCGTTATCGCCCAATCGTTTTGGGAGGCGTATGTGATTCTGCAAAAGGTAAACCAACCCCAAGACCTCAAAACCCTCTCGCAGGAAGAGTTGCTGCAACTAGCCGAAGAGCTGCGCAGCGAGATTATCCGGGTGTGCGCCCAGAACGGGGGTCACCTGGCCTCCTCGCTGGGGGCGGTGGAGCTGATTGTGGCCCTGCACAAGGTATTCGACTCCCCCCGCGACCGCTTGCTTTTCGATGTGGGCCACCAGGCCTACGCCCACAAAATCCTTACCGGGCGCAAGGACGTGATGCATACCATCCGCCAGGAAGGGGGTATCTCGGGCTTCACCAAGGTCTCGGAGAGCGAGCACGACGCCATCACGGTAGGCCATGCCTCCACCTCGCTGGCCAACGCCCTGGGCATGGCCATCGCCCGCGATACGCTGGGCCAGGACTATCACGTGGTGGGCATCATCGGCGACGGCGCCCTGACGGGCGGAATGGCCCTGGCCGCCCTCAACGTGATTGGGGAGCGCAAGCCCAGGCTCTTGATGGTCCTGAACGACAACGAGATGTCCATCTCGGAAAACGTGGGGGCGCTGAACCGCTACTTCAAGGAGTACCAGACCAAGAAATGGGTGCAGGACACCCAGAAATGGGGCAAGCAGGTGCTGGAGGGCATCTCCCCCAAGCTCTTCAACCTGGTAGACCGGGCCAAAGAGGCCGCCAAGCTGATGCTGCACCAGGAAAACCCCTTCTATGCCTGGGGTATCCGCTACGTGGGGCCGGTGGACGGGCACGACCTGCCGGGCCTGATTCACATCCTGGAGCAGATCAAGGAGCTGGATGGCCCCACCCTGCTGCACATCGTAACCCAGAAGGGCAAGGGCTACGGGGTGGCCGAGGAAGACCCCATCTACTGGCACGGACCGCCCGGCTTCAACCCCCAAAACCCCGAGAAGGTGAGTAAGGGCTACTCTTGGTCGGCGGCCTTTGGCGACGCCGTGACCGAGCTGGCCTATCAGGAACCCAAACTTTTTGTGATTACCCCGGCCATGCGCGAGGGCTCCGGCCTGGTGCGCTACTCCCAGACCCACCCCGAGCGCTACCTGGACACCGGCATCTGCGAGGACGTGGCGGCCACCACTGCCGCCGGTATGGCATTGCGCGGCCTGAAGCCCGTTCTGGCCATCTACTCCACCTTTTTGCAGCGGGCCTTTGACCAGGTGATTCACGATATTGCCATCGAGAACCTGCCGGTGGTGTTTGCGGTGGATCGGGCCGGCATTGTGGGCGGCGACGGGGCTACCCATAATGGGGTCTTCGATATTGCCTACCTGCGCACCATCCCCAACGTGCAGATTGCCGCCCCCAGGGATGCCCTGGAGTTGCGGGCCATGTTCAAGAAAGCGCTGGAGCTGGGCGGGCCCATCGCCATCCGCTACGCCCGCGACAACGTGGAAAAAGCGCCCGAAGGAGCCTGGCCCGAAATTGAGTGGGGCAAGTGGGAAGTGCTCAAGGAAGGCCGTCGGGCCTACATCCTCGCCTTTGGCAAAACCCTCAAGTATGCCCTCGAGGCCGCCCTGGATAACCCCGAGGTGGGGGTGATCAACGCCCGGTTCATCAAGCCGCTGGACAGGGAGATGCTCGAAAGGCTGGCCCTCGAGGGCTACAAGCTGGTCACCACCGAAGACCACCAGAAGATGGGCGGTTTCGGCAGCGCGGTGCTGGAAGCCCTCAACGAACTGGGCCTGAAGCCCGATATCCGGGTGCTGGGCCTGCCCGACCGTTTCTTTGACCACGGCTCCATCCCCCGCATGCACCGCGAGGCCGGCATTGACGCCGAGGCCATCCGCGAGGCGCTGGCCGAGATGAGGGTTGGCAGGGTGTCGAGCCCGGCCAGAAATTAAATGCAAACCCAGGTTCTCCCCATGACCGCCAACACCTACCTGGTGGGCGATGCCGAAGAGCCATTGCTGGTGGATAGCGGTACGCCGCACGAGAACCACAAGCTACTGCGCTACCTGGGGAACAAGAAACCAATTGCGCTGTTGCTGACGCACCACCACCTGGATCACGTGGGCGGGGCTCGCATGCTCTGGGAGCGCTTTAGGCTGCCCATCTATGCCCACCCCCTGGATATCCCCTATATCTGCGGCGAAAAACGCCGCCCCCCCTTCCCCCCTATCCCCTGGCTGGGGGACTACATCGCCAATAGCCCCAGGCCCGTCCCAAAGGAGGCCCTTATTCCTGTGGAGGAGGGGGCCTTGGTGCTGGGCTGGCAGGTGGTTCATCTGCCGGGCCACACGCCGGGGCAGATTGGCTTGCTGCGAGACCGTACTTTTATCGCAGCGGACGCCCTACGGGTGGGCCCCAGAGGCCCCTGGGTGCCGCCCGCCATGGTCAACCACAACACCCAGGAAGCCCGCCGCACAGTGGGGAAGATAGCCCACCTCGAGGCCGACACCATCCTGGTGGGACATGGCCCGCCCACCACCATTGAGGCGGTGCGTGCGCTGGCGGCAAGGCTGGGCCTCTAGCGCTGAATATCGCCCTTTTTTACCGACAAACCAGCGGCCTGCCAGGCCGAGATGCCCCCGGCCAGGTTGTAGACCTCAAAGCCCTTTTGAGCCAGAAACTCGGCAGCTTGTTGGCTGCGGCTGCCACTTTCACACTGGCAGATGATGGGCTTGTCTTTGGGCAGGCTTTCCCAGCGCCTGGCCAGCTCGGCCAGCGGTAGCCCCTGGGAGCCTGGAATTTTGGCGAGTTTGCGCTCGAGGGGGGTGCGCACATCTATCATCACCGCCCCGGCCCTGAGCTTTTCCTGGGCTTCCCTGGCAGCAATCCGGGGCACCCTGGGCCCCAGTCCCAGCAGATTTTTCAACCATCCCCACATACCTTTCAGTCTATTGCTTTTGGCCTGAAGTCAAAGTTCACTTGCGCAATATATCCCCAGGGGGTATACTGCTATATACCGGTGGGGGTATGCTGCCCTGCCAAAGGAGAAAACCATGTTCTTAGACGAAAAGATTCAAGGCCAGGTGCGCGAGATGCTGGCTCCTATTCAGAACCCGGTGGAGTTGGTGGTGTTTACCACCTCGGGCATCGAGCTTCCCGGGCAGGAAGTGGGCCTTCAGGACGAGACCCTGGGCTTGCTGAAGGAAGTGGTCGCTTTGAACCCCAATCTCAGCCTGGAACAACGCTCTTTGCACTCCGACCCCGAAGCCCATGCCCTGGGTCTGAGCTATGCGCCCACCATTCTGCTGCGCGAAAAGGGCTCCAATCGCAGCAACATCCGCTTTTTGGGGCTGCCTGCTGGCTATGAGTTCGGCACCCTTATGGAGGCTTTGTTGATGCTCGGCACCGGCGACAGCAAGCTGGGGGAGAAGTCGCAAGCCGATTTGCAAAAGGTGACCGCGCCCGTTCGGATGCAAGCCTTTGTGACCCCAACCTGCCCTTACTGCCCCCAGGCTGTGCTGGCCACCTTCAAAATGGCCTACCACAACCCCAATGTGATTGCCGAAGGCGTGGAGGCCAACGAGTTCCCCACCCTATCCCGTCGCTACAACATCTCTGGGGTGCCCGACACCATCATCAGCGGCAACACCCAGCAGCGCATCCTGGGTGGGCAGCCGGATCGGGTCTTTGTAGAGGCGGCCATCAAGGCCAGCTCCGGAGTGGTGGCATGAGGCTACTGGCCCCTTTACTCCTGGCCTTTCTTTCCTTTGGACTGGCCCAGCCCAAAATCGTCACGGTAGACGATTTGAAGGCGGCTTTGGCCAACCCCAAGGTGTTTGTGATTGACGTGCGTACCCCGCAGGAGTTCGCCCAGGGTCACGTCAAGGGGGCGGTCAACTGGCCGTTGCAAGAGATTGACCGCTGGTGGAACCGGGTGCCCAAAGACCGGGTGGTTTACATCCACTGCAACACGCAAAACCGCAGTGCAGTGGCGGTACAGTACCTGATGAACAAGGGCTACCAGAACCTCAATCTGGTGCAAGGGGGGATTCAGGCCTGGATGTCGCGCAGATACCCCATCTCCCGATAAAACCAAGGATGATGGATATGTCCACCGTTTCCCAACCCTCTCCGACGCCCACCTTCGGCCCCAGCGATAAAACCCGGATTATCCACCGGTTGCGCCGCCTGGAGGGGCAGGTGCGCGGTCTGCAAAAAATGGTGGAGGAAGACCGCGAGTGCAAGGACATCCTGACGCTTCTGAGTGGGGTGCGAAGCGCTCTGGACTCGGTGGGCGAGGAAATCCTCGAGACCTACCTGGCCCATTGCCAGGCCGACCTCGAGCCCCCCGCCCCCGCGCAGTTGGTGGAGATGGTGCGGCTGTTGCGGAAGTAGGCTTTTGCCGCTTGCCGAGAGAGAGAACCCCGGTTCCCTCTTTTATCTTTGGCTATTCCACTGCTTGGCCCAACGTAGCCCTCACGGTTTGGGCCGTGCTGTATGGATACTTTTGTTGGTGTGGCTAACCTGGCCCAGACACAACGCAGACAAGCGTGCCCTACCCCGGTGAGGCACGTATGGTTGTCCCTTCTTGTTTTCGTGGGCGGCCAGGTCTGTGACGCGCGATCAAGTGCGGGCAAGCCCTACAACTCCAGCAAGTCTTCCAGCCTGGGCATTGCCGGGACTGGGCGAATCCGGTCCCGACCCGCCTTTTTGGCTTCATAGAGAGCTTCGTCGGCTTGCTCGAGCCAGCGCTGCACGGTGCTCATGGAGGGCGGAATCTCGCCGCCGGCCAGTCCAGCCGAGATGCTCAGGTGCCAGCTAATGGGAGGGATATACAGGGAACGCACCTCGCTCTGGATGCGCTCGAGCACGTGGTAGGTATCCTCGAGGTCGGCCCCAAACAGCACCAGGCCAAACTCCTCGCCGCCCAAGCGCACGGCCAGGTCGTCGCTTCGGCTGGCCTTGCTTAGCAGTCCGGCCAGTTGTTTGAGCACCTCGTCGCCGACCGGGTGGCCGTGGGTGTCGTTGACGCGCTTAAAGCGGTCTATGTCCAGCAGGGCCAGGGCGATGGGCTTGCCCTGCTCGCCCGCCAGTCGGATTAGCCGCTGCATCTGCCGCTCGAACCCCCGCCGGTTCAGGAGGCCGGTGAGGGGGTCGGTGTAGGCTTTGCTGCGCCACTCGTTCAGGGTAAGCGAGAGGCGTAGCCGCTCGGTGAGCAGCGGGGCCAGGGCCTCCAGCCCCCGCTCGTCCTGGGGAGGGCCGGAAAAGTACAGCCGTCCTTCGGTGGGGTGCTCGAGCATCAGCTCGAAGGTGCGCACATAAGGGCCGCTCTGGCCCACGCGGAAGGTTGAATCGGAGCGTACCTCCAACCCCACCAGATTGCCGAACAGGGGCTTGAGGCCGTCCAGCACGCTTTGCAAGACCCCCTGAGGGGTGAGATGCTGGGTGGCCTGGCTCTTGCTGGAGAGGGTCTCGAGCAGGTTGACCCACAGCTCGAGCTGCCGTTCTGAGCGAAGGATGCGCTGGTAAACCACCAGTCCCAACCCGGTAATTGCCGCAAAGGCCGCATAGGCCCAGCCTATCAGCACCCATTCCGAAAAGCGGTTGGAGGCCTGCAGATTCAGGCTGAGCAGCACCAGACTGCTCAGCAAACCGGCTGCAATCAGAATCAGTATGGATTTGCCGATGCGTTCCTGGTGGGTTTCCAGGTGGATGCCAGAGCCTAATAGAATCAGGCTCATGGCCCAGGCCAGATAGGTAAAACCGCCGGGTTCACCAAGCCAGGCCAGGGCCAGACTGCCGCCCGCTTTGAAGAGCAGCCCCAGCCCCCAGAGCAGTCGGGCTTCGCCGACCTGTCCGCGCAGGGCCGCCTCGATCAGCGGCAAGGCCAGCAGCAGGGGAAGCAAATCTGCCAGCCAGAGGGCGCGGGCAAGCTCGAGGCCCGGCCCCTGAAGGAGGCCCAGCACCATGAAAGCCACGAATGGAAGCAAACCCAGGCTGTACTTGGGTGAATCCGCAGTATGCAGCTTTCGCAGGGTGGATGCCCAGGCCAGTACCCCCAGCAACAGCAAACCATCCGAGGGCTGGAAGGTGACCGAGGGGGTCCTGACCGGCTCGAGCAGCATAGCCCCAATCTGCAAGCCCCCCAGCAAGACCCCCAGCGAGGCCCCCCGCCAGAGGGGCTCCTGCCGGGCCAGCCACCAGATCCAGAGTCCGGCAGCGGCAGCCAGCAACATGAGTCCTATGGCGGGAAGGGCCTCGGTCATTCCTTTTAGTAAACATGACGCAGTAAAAAAAAGCGTGGAAAATGCACACCCAAACGTTACTTTTCGCCCTCTAAACCCGTTACTTTGGGCCAGGGGTCTTAATCTTTTGGGCCCAAAGGGTATTGGACAGGAATGGGCTAAATTCAATGGGTGTTCAATGTCGCGCTGTACCAGCCCGAAATTCCTCAGAACACGGGCAACATCGCCCGCACCTGTGCCGCTAGCGGGGCCCGGCTGCACCTGATTCGGCCTTTGGGTTTCCAGTGGAATAGCCCCAAGCTCAGGCGGGCCGGGCTGGACTACTGGTCTGCGCTGGATTATGTCCTGCACGATTCCTGGCAGGCTTTCCTGGAAGCCCTGCCGGAGCGCAGTCGGGTTTGGGCTTTTAGCAGCAAGGTTCCCAGGCTCTACACCGAGGTAGAATACCAGCCCGACGATTACCTGCTCTTCGGGCCGGAGAGCCGGGGGTTGCCCGAAGAGGTGCTGGCGCACTTCCCTAGCGTAACCATTCCCATGCCCGGCCAGAGCGGGCGCTCCCTCAACCTGGCCGTAGCGGTGGGCATAGGGCTTTACGAAGCGCTACGGCAGGTAGGTTTTGAGGCTGGGGTCTAGGGGCGGGGCTACCCGACTTTGGTCAGCACATCTGCACATTTATACCAGATTCGGTTAGTTCGTCGCCGAACGGCGGCGAACTAACCCGACCGAAGGG
>CALFDH010000132.1 GCA_937950405.1 uncultured Meiothermus sp. | reverse complement strand
GCCGCTCACGCGCAGAGTTGGTATTAGAACAGGGCCTCGAGGGTCGAACTCCCCTCGATACCCCTGCCGCTCGAGGCTTCGTCTGCCCATCCCCACCCTGCTCATCCCGTCACCCCGCCCAGGGCCTCCACAAAACCCTGCGTCACACACTCCACACGGGTCAGGGCGGTGCCCACCGTAACTGCGAAAGCCCCCGCATCCAGGGCCTGACGGGCCTGAAGGGGTGTGGCGATCCGGCCCTCGGCAATCACCCGAACCCCGCGCCTGGAAAGTTCGCGCACCAGCTCCAGATCGGGGCCTTCCCGCCTGGGCGAGTAGTCGGTGTAGCCCGACAGCGTGGTGCCTACCAGGTCGGCGCCCAGGCGATGGGCTGCCAGCCCCTCTTCCAGGGTCGAGATATCGGCCATCACCTGACAGCCCCGGGCATGGATGGCTTCAATCATGGCCCCCACCCCCACCGGGCGCGGACGCGCGGTGGCGTCAAACGCAATGATGTCGGCCCCTGCCTGAGCCAGGGCCTGCACATCGGACAGCTCGGGGGTGATGTAGACCGGTGAGCCCGCTACCTCGCGCTTGACCAGACCAATAATCGGAACCGATGCGGCGGGCCGGGTGGCGGCCAGATCGGCCAGCCCCTCGATACGCAACCCCACCGCACCGCCTGCCAGGGTGGCCTGGGCCAGGGCCGCCACCAGAGGGGGGCGGTCCAGGGGCCCGCCCCGTACCGGCTGGCAGGAGGCAATCAAGCCGTGGCGAAGCTGCTCGAGGATTTGCGCTTGACTCAGCACGAAGGCTCCTTTGAAGTTTTACTCTACCAATAACGCTATAATCTGAAGTAATATTTTGTCAAGTCGGGCAGTCTGGCTTAATCAGTGCCTTGAGCTCTTTACAAACTTTCTAAGCTTGACAACCCTACTATGAAAAGGTGCTTATGGAAAGCCTCTATCTTGCCACCAGTCTGATGATGGTAGACCTCCCCGGCCCCACCCTGGATGCCGCCACCCGCGCCCACCTCGAGCGATACCGCTTTGGGGGGATCTGCCTGTTTCGCAAAAACATCCAGAACCCCGCTCAGGTACAGAAGCTGGTAGCCGACATTCGTGAAGTATTGGGGCCCCAGGCCTGGATTGCCATTGACCAGGAAGGCGGGGCGGTGCAACGGGTGCTCGAGTTAGCCCAGGCACCTGCCCCCATGGCCCTGGGCGCCATTGGGGATGCCAAAACCGCCGAAGCGGTGGGGGCTGCGGTGGGCCGCACGCTCATCTCGCTGGGCATCAACTGGAACTTCGCCCCCTCGGTGGACGTGAACACCAACCCCAAAAACCCGGTCATTGGCGACCGCAGTTTTGGCTCCGACCCCAAAAAAGTCGCCCGGCTGGCGCTGGCCTGGGCCAGGGGCCTCGAGGGGGCCGGGGTGATGGCCGCCGTCAAGCACTTCCCCGGGCACGGCGACACCCATCTGGACTCCCACCTGGACCTGCCGGTGGTCAACAAAACCCTGGAAGAGCTCGAGCGCACCGAACTCTATCCTTTTCACAAGGCCGTAGAAGCCCATATTAGCGCCATCATGAGCGCGCACATTCGCTTCCTTGCCCTGGATAAGCAGTATCCCGCCACGCTCTCGGAAAAAATCCTGACCGGCTTGCTGCGTCAAAAGCTAGGCTTCGAGGGTATCATCGTCACCGATGCGCTGGACATGAAAGCCATCAGCCAACATTACCCCTTTGGCGAGGCGGCAGTTCGGAGTCTAGAGGCCGGAGCCGACCTGATCTTGTCGCTGGGCAAACCAGAAGTGCAGATCGCGCAGGCTCTGGCTATTCAAAAAGCGATTGAAAAAGGTGAACTGTCCCAAGCACAAGTAGAGGAGAGCCGGAAACGGCTAGATTCGGCTGCCCGCAGATTTCCGGGTTCACCCAAAACCTACACTGCCACCCAACAAAAACGCGACCTGGCCCTCATGGAGCAAACAGCCCTGCGGAGCATCACCCCGTACCGGCAACCCCTGCGACCCCGGCGCTCGGATCGAATTTTGGTGGTCTCCGCAGGCAGCACCTTCGAAGCAGGCCCCTATGGTGAGACCATCGCGGTTAAGGACTTTGTTGACCTGCTCAAAACCCGCTTTGCCAGGGTCAGTCAGTTTGTTTACAACCCCCAGAAGGCAGGGGAGTTCAAGGGCGAGTTGGAAAAGGCGAGCACCCAAGCCGACTACCTGCTAGTGGTCTCGGTCGGTCGGGGCAGCCTGAGCCCTCAGGAAATCGGGCTCCTCAAGCACGCCTTCAGCCTGGGCAAACGGGCCGTCCACATTGCCTTATGGAACCCTTACCACATCCTGAGCCTGCACAAACCGGCCTTTGTAACCTACGGCTTCCGGGCTCCCACCCTGAAGGCCCTGGTCAAAGTGCTGGGCGGGGCACAGGCCAGAGGCCGGCTGCCGTTCGAACTGCGCTAGTGGGGTTGCCCCAACTCCAGGCTTCAGGGTCAAAGGCCACAGGCTGTTGAGGCTGGGCCGGGTTGAACCGGTGCGAACAGGTCATACCGGATTCAAAAAGATACTTCAACACACTAAAAATCCCAGGGGCTATCTTTTTGAATCCTAGAGCACTCCCCTTGGTCGGGTTGTTTCTCTACCGTTCGGTAAAAAACTAACCGAATCTGGTATAATCTGCTTCTAGCCTACTCCAAAGACATCCCGCCGCTGGTGATTGGCTTTTTTTGAGCTTTCGACCATCGGCGGTCCGCTATAAGCTATACCCATGAAAGCCATTCGTGTTCATCAGCCCGGCGGCCCCGAGGCCATGCTCCTGGAAGACATTCCCACCCCTACCCCTGGCGAAGGCCAGGCCCTGGTGCGGCTCCTGGCCATTGGGGTCAACTTCATTGACACCTACAAGCGCTCGGGCCTGTACGCCGTCCCGACCCCTTTCATCGTAGGGGAGGAAGGAGCCGGGGTGGTAGAAGCGGTGGGGCCGGGTGTAGAGGATATTCGTCCCGGCGAGGTGGTGGTCTATTCTAATGTTCAGGGCAGTTATGCCGAGTACGCGGTGGTGCCTGCCGATAAGCTGGTCAAGGTGCCGATGGGCCTGAACCCCAAAATCGCCGTGGCCGGGATGCTCCAGGGCATGACCGCCCACTACCTAGCCCATAGCACCTACCCCCTCAAAGCAGGCGAAACCTGCCTGATCCACGCGGGTGCTGGTGGGGTAGGGCTGCTCCTGATCCAGATGGCCAAGATGATCGGAGCTACGGTGATCACCACCGCCTCTACCGAAGAAAAACGTTCTCTGGCGAAAGAAGCCGGGGCCGACCATGCCATGCCTTACGAGGGCTTCGACCAGAAGGCCCGCGAGATAACCGGCGGGAAGGGCGTGGATGTGGTTTACGATGGGGTGGGACAGTCCACCTGGGAAGGCAGCCTGAACAGCCTGCGGATTCGCGGAATGTTGGCCCTGTACGGCCAAAGCAGCGGGCCGGTAGCTCCCTTCAACCCACAACTGCTCAACCAGAAGGGCGGGCTATTCTTGACTAGGCCCTCGCTGTGGCACTACACCCAGACCCGCGAGGAGCTTTTGTGGCGGGCCGGTGACGTCATGCGCTGGGCCCTCGAGGGCAGGCTCAAAATTCGTATTGGCGCCGAGTTCCCCATAGCCCAGGCTGCCCAAGCCCACATCGCCCTACAGGGGCGCGAAACCACCGGCAAGGTGCTGCTGGTACCCTAGCCGCCTGGGGTTCCTCGCAGGGAGGGTAGCCAGCTACTCAGGGCCGGGAATGCGATGACAACAATGAGCACCAATATCTGCACGACGATAAAGGGAACTACC
>CALFDH010000131.1 GCA_937950405.1 uncultured Meiothermus sp. | reverse complement strand
CCTACAGGAAGCCCGCCAGCGCCGCTACGTGCTCGACGACGAAGAGCGCGAGGACGGAGTGCGCTGCATTGCCGCACCCATCCACGACAACCGGGGTAAGGTGGTGGCCTCAATGTCGCTCTCGGCCCCCGCGACCCGGGTTCCCGACGAACGGTTGAGCGAGCTGGGCGCTCGAGTGCGCCAGGCCGCCGACGCGGTCTCGGCACGGCTGGGCTGGTCGGGGTAGCGGGCCGGGCCTCAGGCCACCGGCTCTACCTGCACCCGGATCGCCTCGAGCGCCAACCCCACCCGCACCACACTGAAGCGCTCGCCAGGCGTCGAAGGGCCGCTGTAGCCCATCGTTTGGGGGGTTTTGAAGAAACGCACCCGAACCCCCAGGGCGCTGAAGCCATCCTCCGGGCTGGCTCGAAAAGACAACCCGATGGCCGTCTGTTCGGCGCTTTGCACCAGGCGGGTCAGCGTCCGGGGTAAGGCATACGGCGCAAAGATATCGGTGCTCACCAGGTTTTTCAGTTCCGGATCGGGTGCCTGGATGGGGCTGCGGCTAGGGTGTATCTGGAATTCCCCCTGGGCCGGGTCGTAGCGGTCCCCCTGGGCCAGCAGACTCACCTGCCAGCCAGCCAGGGTGCGCTCGAGGAAGGCTACATAGCTCTCACCCATGACCTCCCAAGGGCTCTGCTCCGGCATCACCAGCGCGGTGTTTTCGTCCACACCCACGCCGAGCCCTACCCCGGCTTGCTCCACCGCCCGCATCAGCCGCCCAAAACGCCCCCAGGCCAGAAAATGCTGGTCTACCTGCAGGTTTTTGACCAAACCCAGCCCAGGCTGCATACAAAGCGTCTCGCCCTCGCCCAACCAGGTGTCCAGGCTCTGGCCCCCGGCAATCATCGGGTCGGCCATTGCCGCTGTGCCGGCGCTGCTGCCGGCCACCCCGGCTCCTTTGGCAAACTGACGCTCCAATAGCGCCAGGACAGGGGTTCCCAGCAAAGACTGGGTAATCTGGCGCTGATCCCCCCCGGCAAAGAAAAACCCCGAACAGCTTTGCATTTGCGAGAGTACGGCAGGGTCTTGGGCAAGAATACCGGCGTTTTCAACCGTGATGCCGATGTGTTGGGGGTCAAAGCCCTGCGCCCTGAACAGGGCGGCGTTCAATTCCCAGCTCTGGGCCGGGTCGCTGCTGGCGGTGGTAAAGATGCCGATGCGCGGGCCGCAGTGCTCGAGGATTTTCCCAAACACCGCTTGGTTGTCGGCCCTGAGCGCCCCTCCTACCAGAATGACGGTTCCCATGTTCCAAAAAAACCGGGATTTCTCCCGGCTCTGACGCCCATGCGCGGTTGCTGGCAGCTAGCCGATACGGGCCTCCACGTATTCCCGTTCGCCCGCCACAATCTGCCGGGCGAGTTCGATGTCTTTGGGGTACTCCTTGCCCCGGTTAATCAGATAGGTCTCGTAGCGCCCAATTTCGAAGTGTTCCACCACTTGTTTGAGGGCCTTGCCCAGGTCAAACGCCTTGCAGGAAAAAATGTCCACGCTGACAAAACGCTGGCTGGGGAAGGTATGAATGGCGATGTGGCTTTCGGCGATAATCACCACCCCGGTAATCCCTTCTGCCTGGCCTGGCATGGCCGGATAGCGCTGCACTACCGGCGGCAGCACCTTGGTCATCTCCATCTCTTCGGGTAGCTGATCGAGCACCTGCCGAATCAGCTCGAAGTCGGCCAGTTTTTCTGCATTTGCGTGGTAGCCGTCTATCATCAGGTGCGGGCCAAAACCGAACAGTTCCAACCTCGTATCCTCCAAAAGCTTGCGGCTTTCAAGCACCGGGGCCTACCCTGTACCTTGTCCGCAGCCCTGCAAGACGGCCACCCTGGGGTCGTCTCAACAGCCAATCATTATGGGCAAAAGGGGGTTGGCTGTCAATCGAAGGCAGAAAAGGCCGTTCTGAAGCTAACGGGTGGGCCATGCAGGCCAGGTAGATTGGAATGAGTGTTATTAATTACACCAGTTCCTTTCATCGGGCGTTGTGGGCCTCGTTTATTTTCACACCGGGCTAAAAGCGGGTATAGTCTAGTTGAAATGAGCACGAAACCTGTGATTGGTACAGATAAGCGGCTAACCGAACGCCAGGACCTGTGGTGGCTCGAGCCCCTTCTGGTCGCCGTGGTGCTTACCTCCTTTGTCATTTACACCATCTGGGCAGTGCTACAACGATCAGACTTTCACTTTGGTCCCTACACATCCCCTTTCTACTCCATACCCTTCACCAGCGCCGAAAAACTCGAGTGGCTGCCTTTCTCCCCAGCTTTCCTGGTGATCTGGATTCCCATAGGCTTCCGGGCTACTTGCTACTACTTCCGGCGCAACATGTACCGGGCCTTTTTCTGGGATCCGCCCGCCTGCTGGGTGGCCGAACCCAAGCGCAGCTACTCCGGCGAACGCAAATTTCCCTTTGTGCTCAACAACCTGCACCGTTACTTCTGGTATTTAGCCGTTTTTGCGCTGTTTTTCCACATCTACGAAGCAGGTAAAGCCTTCTTCTTTGAGGACGGCTTCGGCATGGGACTGGGTACGTTGATCATGCTGCTGGACGTGACCTTTCTTTCGCTCTACATTTTCTCCTGCCACTCCTGGCGGCACCTGGCGGGTGGCTGCCTGAACTGCTTCTCCAAGCACAAAGGCCGCTACACCCTGTGGCAGCGCATCAGCCAGCTCAATGAGCAGCATGGTCTCTGGTTCTGGCTGAGCCTGATGACCGTATGGGTGACCGACATCTACATCCGTCTGCTTTCTAAGGGCATTCTTACCGATGTCCGCTTCTTCTAAAAGGAGCCATATGGAATCTTACAAAACCTACGATTACGACGTACTGGTGATTGGGGCCGGCGGCGCGGGCTTGCGGGCCGCCATCGCCGCTATCGAAAAAGGGGCCAGGGTAGGTGTGGTTACCAAAAGCCTTCTGGGCAAGGCCCACACCGTGATGGCCGAGGGAGGCATGGCCGCCGCTATGGGCAACGTGCGCCAAGAGGACAACTGGAAGGTTCACTTCCGCGACACCCTCAAGGGCGGGGGCATGCTCAACAACTGGAAAATGGTGCAGAACTACACCAAGGAGGCCCCCGACCGCGTACGCGAGCTCGAGCAGTGGGGCGCAGTGTTCGACCGCACCCCGGACGGGCGCATTAATCAGCGTAACTTTGGCGGGCACTCTTACCCCCGGCTGGCCCACGTCGGCGACCGCACGGGCCTCGAGCTCATCCGAACCCTACAAGACCACGCGGTCAAGGTGGGCATCAACGCCCACATGGAAACCACCATCTACCGCCTCCTCACCGATGCAGGCCGGGTGGTAGGGGCTCTGGGTTTCAATCGTCAGACCGGCGAATTCCTGGTCTTCCGGGCCAAGGCGGTGGTGCTGGCAACGGGAGGTTTGGGGCGTATTTACCAGATCACCTCCAACTCCTGGGAGTGCACCGGCGACGGCTTCTCGCTGGCCAGCATGGTAGGCGCCGACCTGATCGACATGGAGTTCATCCAGTTCCACCCCACCGGCATGGTCTGGCCCCCCAGCGTGATGGGCATTCTGGTCACCGAGGGGGTCCGTGGCGAGGGCGGGGTGCTCAAGAACAGCGAAGGCAAGCGCTTCATGTTCGACAATGTGCCCGAGCGCTACAAAGGCGAGTTCGCCGAGACCGAAGAGGAGGCCGAGCGCTGGCTGCAAGGCGACCGCAATGCCCGGAGGCCCCCGGAGCTCCTCACCCGTGATGTGGTGGCTCGAGCCATCCGCAAGGAGGTCAACGAAGGCCGGGGCAGCCCCCACGGCGGGGCCTTCCTGGATATTGCCAGCCGGCGTCCCGCCGATTACATCAAAAAGAAACTCCCCAGCATGTACCACCAGTTCATGAAGCTCGGCAACCTGGACATTACCAAGGAGCCCATGGAGGTAGGCCCTACCTGCCACTATGTGATGGGCGGGGTACGGGTAGACCCCGACACCCAGGCCACCAATGTGCCGGGACTCTTTGCCGCCGGCGAGGTGGCCGGTGGTCTGCACGGCGCCAACCGCCTGGGGGGCAACTCGCTATCCGACCTGGTGGTGTTTGGGCGCAGGGCAGGGATGGCTGCTGCCGAGTATGCTGCCCAGCAGTCGGGTTCGTATCAGGTGGACGAAGCCCAGGTACGGGCGTACATTACCGAAGCACTGCAACCCTTCAGCAACCCCCAGGGCGAGAACCCCTTTGCCCTGATGAAAGAGCTGCGCACAACCATGCAGAAAAATGCGGGCATCATGCGCGAGGAGGGCGAACTCAAAACCCAGCTCGAGATTCTCGAGAGCCTCAAGAAAAGGGCCTGGAATACCTCGGTCTCGGGAGGGCGGGCCTACAACCCTGGCTGGCACACCGCCCTGGATATCCGGCTCATGGTGGAGATTTCCCAGGCAGTGGTGCTGGCGGCGCTGGCCCGCAAGGAAAGCCGTGGGGGCCATGCCCGGCTCGACTACCCCGACCCCGATCCCACCTTTGCCAAGCTCAACCATATCATCCGCCGCAGCAGCGATGGCACCTTGAGCGTGGTGGCCGAACCCCTGCCCGAGATGCCCGAGGAACTGCGTAAAGTAGCCGAGGCCAAAGATCTCAAAGAAATTAGCGAAAAGGTGGGGGCCTGAGATGTCAACCGTTACCTTCAAAGTTTTCCGGGGCGACCAGAACGGTGGGGAACTGCAAGACTACACCGTCGAGGTGCAAGAAGGCATGGTGGTACTGGATGTCATTCACAAAATCCAGGCCGAGCAAGCGCCCGATCTGGCCGTGCGCTGGAACTGCAAGGCCGGCAAGTGCGGCTCCTGCGGGGCCGAGGTGAATGGTAAGCCTACCCTGATGTGCATGACCCGGCTGGATACCATTGACACCAGCAAGCCCGTCACGGTGCGCCCCATGAAAACCTTCCCGGTGATCCGAGACCTGGCCACCGACGTGAAGTGGAACTACGAAGCCAACAAGAAGATTAAGCCCTTTGCCCCGGCACCCAACACCAACTGGGTTATGTTCCAGGAAGATGTGGACCGGGTACAGGAGTTCCGGAAGTGCATCGAGTGCTTCCTGTGCCAGAACACCTGCCATGTGCTCCGAGAGCACGGCGAGAAAACGGGCTTCATCGGGCCGCGCCTGCTGGTTCGTACCGCCAGCCTCGAGATGCACCCCCTGGACGTGGAGAACCGGCTGGACATGCTCAAGAACGAAGGCGGCATTGGCTACTGTAACATCACCAAGTGCTGCACCGAGGTCTGCCCCGAGCACATCCACATCACCGACAACGCCATCATTCCGCTCAAAGAGCGGGTGGTGGATGAATACTACGACCCCGTGCTGCGCTTCTTCCGACGCTTATTCGGCAGCAAAAAGCGGCCCGAGCTGAGCCAAGCCGCCGACGACTGATACCAGATTCGGTTAGTTCGTTTCCGAATGGTAACGAACTAACCTGACCGAAGGGAGTGCGCTAGGATTTGAAAAGATAGCCCCTGGGGTTTTTGCTTTGGTGAAGCATCTTTTTGAATCAGGTATAAACCCTGAAGCCCACCGCCCCGACAGGGGCGGGATTATTTTTCGCTGACTTCACTAAGTATCTCCACGATAGAAACGTAATGGGTAGGGAAAGGGTGATTCACGAGGCCGCGCCGTTGCAAACCCCAGAATTCGCACTCCCGTTGAGCAGCATGATATTTCTATCGCGGGCGCACTCACAACAAGCTTAACCGGCAGAGCACGCACTCTACCGGTTAGGTTCATGGTTTTGGCCGACAGGGCCTCTAGCCGACCGGCTCGAGCCGAACCTTGGTGTCGTAAAAAACAGCGCTCCCGCCGGTGAGATCCGAGAGGGTTACGTCTTTGAGCACCGGGTCAACCCGCATGGCCGCGTTGGCGTGGATGCCGGTAGCCCGGCGAGGATCTCCCGGCACAACCTTGCCATTAATCATCACATCGGTTGCGCCGTAGCCCCAGTGCCCGTAGCCCAAGGAGAAGGCCACACTTCCTGGGCGCAGCCCCGGCACGACCTTGACCTTGCCGATCATGGGTTTTTTCTGGCCGTTGCCCAGCTCCCAGACCCCTTCCGGATTGCTCATTGAGACCACCTTGACCTGCTGCCCATCGCGCAGACCCAGGCGCTTGGCGTCCTCGGTGGGCACAGCAATAAAGTTCTCCGGCTGTACGTTCAAGAGCCAGTAGTTGGAAACGGTGCGGCTCTTGGTCATGGTGATGATCCGGTGGGTGATCAGGTTGAGCTCGTAACCTTGTTGCGCATCGGCAATCGGTTGGCCGGTTGCGTCGAGGTAGGCCGGGAAGTAGGCGGCGATGGGGTAGTAATGCCGACCGGTCATGGCATCTTTGGCCCCGGCTTGCTTCTCTAGGTATAAGTTGACCTGCTTACCGTACTTATGGGCTACCGTGCCATCCTCGGCGAAGGCTTTTTTGAAGTCTTCGAAGCGTCCACCCCGGTTCATCACGTACACCACGCGCCGCCAGTGGGCCTCGCCTACCGCGGCCTTCCAGGCCTCTGGGTCGAAGACACTTTTGGGCAGGTGGCGACGGGCTTTGGCAAAGAGCTCGAGCTCGGCGTCATCCGCTTCTGGCACGGCCTTGCTGCCGTCCTTGGCCTCGCCGTAAGCCAGATTGGCCACCATCTTGAGGTAAAAGTCTTCAGGGCGTTTGAAGGGCATACCCCCAGCAAAACCTTGCTCGCCAAAGCCGGGCATGCCCATCTTCTCGGCCAGGGCCATGAGCATGGCTTCCATCGAGAGTGGGATCTCCTCACCAAAGACCTTCACCGTCTCGGGGATGGGGGGAATGGTGGGCTGGCGCAACGACTGGGTCTTCCAGATCACATTGGGGTGCGAACCGTGGAACTCCCAGCGCTCGAGGTAGGAGAGGTCGGGGAAGACATAGTCGGCGTAGGCGTAGGTTTCCCCCACCACGATGTCGGAGGCCACAATCAGCCCAATTTTGTCCGGGTCCAGCATGGCCTGGATCTGGGTGTGCCCGGCCGGCAGGGCATAGGCTGGCGAACCCATGTAGTGGAACAGGATCTTCACCGGATAAGGGTAGCCCTGGGCGGCGGAAGGCAGCACCTCTTGGTATACATCGGAGGCGTTGTAGTACCAGGGCCGCTTGGCCGGGTACCCCTCGAAGAGGGTGGTGTTCTCGTACTTGATGCCATGCCGAATGATGGAGATGCCGAAGGGGGATAGCTTTTTGGGGTGCAGCTCCTTGAAGAAAAAGGGGCCTTCGGCCTTCTCCCCTAGGGCATCGTAGGTGCTGGTTTGCACCAAGCCGCCCTGCCAGTCGTGGCTGCCGATGAGGGCGCCAAGGGTATACCAGGCCAGCACGTTGTAGAAGCCGTTGGTGTGCTGACTCACTCCGCGGTGGATATCAATGGCAGCGCGCTTGCCATGGCTGGTGAACTCGAAGGCCAACCAGGCAATATCCTCAGGCTGGATACCGGCAATCTTGGCCCAGCCCTCGAGGCTCTCTTTGCCGGCCTCCTCGCGGATGAGCTGAAGTACGCTCTTTACCCGCAAGCCGGCCAGGGTGGTATCTACAAAAAGGTCGCCCACTACTGGGGTTTCCTCACTCTGGGGGTCGATGCGGGTAGGCACACCCTTGACCAGGGCAATGGGAGCATCAAACTCGGCGGTGCCCTCTTTGATGGCCTTATTCAAAGGGGGCAGACCCAGGTCGCTAGCCCGCAGCAGTTTGGCCGGGAAGCCCTTATCATCGAGTTTGACCAGCCAGGCCGCGTTGCTCCAGGTGGGCTCGCCCGCTGCCACAGCAGCCGCTTTATTGGCGGCGGAGAGGTACTTGGCGTCGTAGCGACCTTGTTCCAAAATCCAGCGGATCATGCCCATGGCGATGGCCGCATCGGTGCCGGGCTTGGGGGCAATCCAGCGGGCCGCATGTGCCACAGCTTTCTGAGCACGCGGGTCAATCACCACGAACCTAAGCTTGCCCTCGGTTACAGCCTGGGTTATGCGGTTGACCCGCAGCGGTGGGCCATAGCCCCCCTCGTAGACGTTAGAACCGACAAAAATCGCAAACTCGGCCCCGCTCAAGTCGCCCTGCCAGTAAAACTTCTTGCCGCCGGTCCAGTCGAACTTACCCTTCTTCTCGTCGTAATCGAGCTGTTCGCTCATGGCCTTGCCGGTGAAGTAAAGCGAGCCCTGGCAGACCGTGGTGTGGCCGTGCAGGTTGACGGTGCCAAAGCTGGCATCGAAAAACCACTTGAAGAAATCGGTGCGCCCCCCCTTGAGCCGACCCCAACTAAAAACCACCTGGTTATTCTTGGGGCCTAAGTCGGGGTGGTCGGGGTCAATCAGGGTATCCAGGTAATCCTTGAAGTCGAGCTTAAACTGCTCGACTAAGGCCTTTTTCTTGGTCTTGTCCTTTTCAGCCCAGATGGCGTCTACGGCCTTACTCATGGCCTTCATGACCTTGGGATCGCGCAGCGCCCAGTAGTCTTTGAGGCCGGGATAGTTGCGGTTATCGCCAATCGAGGCGAAAGTCTGGCCCCCCTCCACAATCTCCTGAATGGCTTGCTCGAAGGGGATCTCCACCCACTTGCCACTGCCGCGGGGCCCGGCCCGCTTGAGCACTTTGCGAATACGGTAGGGGTCGTAAACCGACTGAATCCCGGACTGGCCCTTAGGGCACAGCGAGCCGTCCACGTGGGCCATGCCCTTTAGATCGGTTTTGTAAGGCAGGTGCGGATACATCGTCCAGGGGGTGATGGGGTTACCGTCAATCTTGGCTGCAACCCCTTGGTAGAGCTTGACCTTAATGGGGCATCCGGTGTTGCACTGCAAACAAACCGAGTAGAGGGTGTTTTCGGCCTCCTGGAGGGGGTAGCTACCCGGCACGCTGGCGGCCTTGGCTTGGAGAGCTTCCGCAGCTTCCTTACCCAGGAGGGCCGCGCCACCTCCCAGCACCCCCAGCTTGAGCAGATCACGGCGTTGTATGCCTTTCATTGCGTCACCTCGAGCTTCTTTTCACGGTTCAAAAACCAGAGCACGGCATAAGCGATAGCAATGGCCAATGCCACCGAGAAGGCCACCACCGACCACTCAAACAGCGTGGGAATGTAGCTGTAACCCAGACGGCGGTCGCGGTAGGCGTTGACCAGGCCCTCGAGCTGGGGCTGCACCTGGCTGGGGATGACCAGATTCAAGCGCACCGCTAGGAACATCGAAGCCGCCAAAAAACCAGCAGCCCCCGTAGCCAGCGGGTTGCGCGGCAAGAGCGCCAGCAGCAACATGGGAACCAGCATGCCCAGCAGCAGGTGGAAGACCCAAAACACGTACCAGAACGGCCCGAAAAGTACCCCCATCAGGGCTTCGTACTCGTGCCCTACCTGATACCACATGGGAATCGAGTACTCGGCCCACTCGAGGATCAAGTACAGCACCAATAAGCCCAGCATAATGCGGCCCATCAACCAGACCCGGTCGCTATAGCCAGCGCCTTTCCGGCTAAAATAAGCCGCTGCAAAGGTCACCAGGGAAAACCCCGACAACACCCCCCCGAACAAAAACAGGATTGGGAAAACCGGGCTATGCCACAGGCTCTGCGCCACCACCGTGCCGAAGAGCGCGCCGGCTGCGCCTGGGTAGAAGATGACCAGCGGGGTGCCCACCATCAAAGCGGTGCGGGTGAGCCCTGGATGGTTGCGCCAGATGCCGTACAAAGCCAGCAGGACGGTAATGGCATAGGCGGTGTAAAGCCAGACCATCCAGGCCATCATGGAGGTAAAGTTGGGCCGCAGGAAAACGCTGAAGACCCGTTCCATGTGGCCCAGGTCAAACCAGACCGTAACTAAGGCCGCCCCCAAGCAGGCCAGCGCGATGGCCAAGGCCATTGGGGCGATGGGCTTGAGCCGCTCCACACCAAACACGTAGCCCAGGACGGCCACCACATAAGCGCCGGCTGAGAGCCCGGCAAAAAAGATGTACGTGGCCACCCACAGACCCCAGGGGATGTAACTTCCATAAGCGGCCAGGTCGCGGCTGCTGGTGAAGCGCAGGAATGCCCCTACCAACCCCACCAGGGCAAGAATCGCAAACAAAATCCAAGGTAAAGCGCGTTTCATGCTCTCCTCCTAGACCAGGTAGTAGACCCGCGGTTCGGTACCGAGTTCTTCTTTGAGGCGGGTGGCGTTGGGTTTGTGAATGAGCTGCGAGACCAGCGAGTTGGGGTCATTGGCATCGCCGAAGAAGGTGGCCCGCCCAATGCAGCTTGTGACACACTGTGGCAGCAGACCATGCTGGAGTCGGTGGCGGCAGAAGTGGCACTTGCGCGCGTTGCCCACCGGGCTTTTGTGGTCCTCGCGCTTCCACTCCTTGCCATATTCGAACATCGGAAGCTCTTCGTAGGGCATCTTGCCCTGGCCGGGGGTGCCGTCGGTCCAGTGGTCGCCGAAATCGGAGGTGCGGGCCTGATAGGGGCAGGCTGTGAGGCAGTAACGGCAACCGATGCAGGCGTTGTAGTCAATGTCCACAATGCCGTCTTCGCTTTTCCAGGTCGCCCCTACCGGGCAGACCGGGACGCAGGGCGGTTTGTCGCACTGCATGCAAGGGCGGGGAGTGAAGCGCCAAGAGACGTTGGGGTACTCGCCGATCTGCTCCTCGATGACCGGGCGATAAACCACCCCTGGGGGCAGTTTGTTTTCCACCGCACAAGCGATGGTACAGGCATGGCAGCCCACGCATTTGCGGGTATCTATCACCATCACCCATTTGGGGGTGCGGCCTTTTTGTAAGGCGGCCTCGAGCTCCCGCTGCATCTGCACCAGTACGTCTTCGTACTCCAGCTCAGCCTGGATGGGGCCACCCGGGAGCCGGGTGGGCAGTTGCAAAGGCCTTTTGGCCTCCTCGGCCTTGACCGCAGCACCCCCCATAACCATGCCGGCAAATACGGTACTGGCGAACTTGGCGAGAAAGTCCCGCCGGTTATCCAGTCCATCGGCTTGTTGTTGGGTGGAATTGTTTTCTGACATACCGTGCCTCCTACTGCTAAGGCTAAAGGCGACTGCGGAGTCAGTTGTCCCAGTGCAAATGTCCCAGTGGTATTACACCCTCCCAAACCCTTGCATGCGCCTTTAAAGCTGGGAAATCTTGTAAAGCGTCACCAGTACAATGAGTACACCAAAAATCTGTTTGATACGGGTTGGGGGTATATACAGGCTGGACAGCCTCGAGCCCAGATAAGAGCCTAGAGCGCCAAAAAGCAGTAAGGTGACGGTCAGACCCAAGTCGAGCCGAGCCGTTCCCAGATGCGGCAGAAACGAGGAAAACGAAGGAGGGGTTACGGCAAAGGCATTGATACCCGCAGCCTGCTTAGGGTTGTGCCCGGTCAGGATTAGAGTGGGCATCAGCAAAAAACCCGGCCCTACCCCCAAAAACCCTGACAACACCGAGATGGGTGCAGCAAGGGCCAGCGCCAGGGGAAAATTCTCCCGAGCCCCAACTCCCCTAACCGGACGAAACAGGTTAAAAGCTAAGTAAATCACCGCGGCCAGGTAAATCCACCAGACCCATTCCACCTGCACCCGCTGCACCAGCCAGGCCCCTAGGGGGGCAAACAGGGTTGTCACCAGGGCCAACCCCAGGGCCTTTCGCCAGTCCACATGGCCGCTCTGGGCAAACCCAAAGACCGCAAACAGCGCCGTTACCCCGTTGAGCAGGAGTGAAAGCGGCTGAACCTGGTGCACCAGATCGGGCAGGAAAAGCGACAAAAACGGCACTGCAGCAAAGGCCACACCCAGTCCCAGCATCCCCGAGACTACCGCCAGCACAAATAACCCCCCCACCAAGATCCAACTCATGCCGCCACCTCCCAGACTCCCTCCAGGCTGACCGCCCGGGCCAGGGTCTGCAACACCGTGCTATTGCGCTCTGCCAGCTCTACAAGCCACTCCAGACGCTCTGGAGGCGCTGAACTTTTGAGAAAGAGCCGGTAGCGAATCTGAGTCAGAACCGGGGGTTTGTCCTGCTGGATGGCCTCGAGCTCGACCCAGGCGCCCTCCAGAGGAATCTGGGAGGTCTGCGCCATAAACTGCAAACCCGTCAACAGGCAGGCTCCCGCGGCAGCAAGTAAAGTCTCCACCGGATTGAACCCTGCCTCGGGATCGGCCCGGCTGGCCCCGAGGTCTAGGGCAAACGCGCGCACGGTAGCCCGGGCGCGGCGTGGGTCGGTACGCTCGAGGCGAACGCCATAAGTTTGCATCGCCCACCTCTAAAAGCTCATCACCGTGGCCCCTTCCAGGGCATACTCCACAAACTTGTCACGGGCGTAGGCCAGCTTCAAGCCGCGCTGCTCCAGCGACGCTTCAGCCTCCAAGGCTTTGGCGGTGTTCAAGCAGGTGAACACCGGCACCCCCGCCGCAATCAAACCGTCGATGGTGGCGTTATAGTCCTGAAGATCGGGATTCAGCAAGGCTTTCTGGGCCGGGCCAAAGATGTAGACCTCGAGGTTGACCCCCCGCTCCTGCATGACCTGACGGATGCGCTCGGAAACGTGCGAGCCTGCGCCTAAAGAGCTTTCGTCGGCGTGAAAGATATGGATCACTATTTTCTTCACCCTATACCTCCTCTATACTTCAACAATCATTGATTCAATAGCGGCTGTATTATATGAGCCCCCCCTCACCTCCGCAAGGACATTTGTTGGCTTGACTTGGGCTTGGGCGCTTGGCTACACTACCCCCGTGAACACTTCAATCGACATTGATGTAATTGCCAAAGGCTATCAGGCCATCGCCGACCCCACCCGGCTGCGCATCCTGCGGGTGCTCGAGGCAGGCCCACACTGCGTTTGCCAGATCCAGACCGAACTGCACAGCATCGCCCCCAACCTGCTCTCCCATCACCTGCGGGTACTGCGCGAAGCCGGACTGGTACGCGCGGTCAGGCGCGGCCGCTGGATCGATTATTCCCTAGACAACCCCGCCCTCGAACAACTGCGAGCGGCCATTCCAACCCCTGGGTCATCCGCTCTGCTTGGCGCCTGCGAGGTATTGTGAGCCCGGCCATACTATCTAAAAGGTCGCCCTGGCTGGTGTGGTTTCTGGCTGCGCTGGTATGGCTGGCCTTATACCGCAGCATCCTACCTTTCTGGAACTGGGTGGTGTACGAACTGCTGGGCATGCAGACCAAGACCCATCTGGGTGAAGCGATACACTTCTTTTTCTACGACACCAGCAAAATTTTACTGCTGCTGGTAGCCATTATTTTTGTAGTGGCGGTGCTCAGAAGCTTTTTCAGCGTAGCCCGCACGCAAGCCTTGCTAGGAGGAAAGCGTGCAGGTGCGGGCAACCTACTGGCAGCCGGGCTGGGGGTTGTTACCCCTTTTTGCTCATGCAGCGCGGTTCCGGCTTTTATCGGCTTTGTTTCAGCCGGCGTACCGCTGGGCATAACCCTGACTTTTTTGGTAGCCAGCCCCATGGTCAACGAGGTCGCGCTGGTCATGCTTTACTCCCTTTTCGGCTGGAAGATTGCCGCACTGTACCTGGTTTCGGGGCTGGCGCTGGCGGTGGTAGCGGGGTGGGTGTTGGGGCGCATGGGCCTCGAGCGCTACGTGGAGCCCTTTGTGTTCGAGACCAAAGTGGGCCGGCTGAGCACCAACCCCTCGCAGATAAGCTGGGAAGAGCGTCTGGCCATCGGGGTAGAAGAGGTCAGGAGCATCCTGGGCAAAATCTGGCCCTATCTGCTTTTGGGCATTGGGCTGGGCGCCGCCATCCACGGCTGGGCCCCGGCCGATTTGTTCGAGCGCTATGCCGGGGCCGGCAACCCGCTGGCTGTGCCGGTGGCGGTAATGCTAGGCATTCCTCTGTACTCCAACGCTGCGGGCATTCTGCCGCTGGTCGAAGTCCTGCACCAAAAAGGCATCCCCATGGGCACGCTGCTGGCCTTCATGATGGCCGTGGTGGCCCTCTCGCTGCCGGAGATGATCCTGCTGCGGCGCGTACTCAAAGTAGAGCTTATCGCCATCTGGGTTCTGGTCGTCGGGCTGGGAATTGTCCTGACCGGCTATCTGTTCAATCTGGTGTTATAGGAGGAAAACATGCAGATCGAAAACCACATGCCGCAAGCCAAAGACCAAGTCGCCCTCAAAGTGCTGGGGCCCGGCTGTAAACGTTGCGCGCTTCTCGAGAGCCATGTCAAACAGGCGCTGGAGCGGATGGGCAAGGCACTCGAGGTACAAAAAATCACCGATATCCCCGAAATTCTGGCCTACGGCGTGGTACAAACACCCGCTTTGGTGCTGGGCGAGGAGGTACTGATCACGGGTTTTGTGCCCTCCCCGCGTCAGATTCAGGAGATGCTGGAGGGCAAAATTTAGGCCAAGCCGCTGACCTCGAGCACAAACAGCCCATACATCACCAAAAAAAGCATCCCCTCCCAGCTCGAGATGCGCCGATCCTGCACCAACAAATAAAACAAAAGCGAAGCGCCCACCACAAAGGGCAGCGCAAACCCGGTGAGTTCGGGCGGGGCCTTGACCGTACCATAGACGGCCCCTGCCCCCACCACCACCAGTGCGTTGAACACACAAGAGCCCAGGATATTGCCCACCGCCAGCGAGGCTTTGCCCTGCCGAGCGGCGGTAATGCTCACCACCAGCTCGGGCAAGGTCGTGCCCAGGGCCAGAATCGTGACTGCCACAATGGCCGTGGGAACGCCCAGGCCGGTGGCCAGTCCCTGGAGGCTGTTCACCGTCCAGTCGGCCCCAAAGTAGATGCCCACCGCGCTGAGCGCCACAATGAGCAGGTCGCGTAGTGCGACGGGGGGCTTGGTTGCGCCATTTTGCCCGCTGCTGCCTTCCTTAAGCAAATATGCCACATAGACCCCATAGACGGCCAACAAGCACAACCCTTCCACCCGGCCCACAACCCCGTCAAACATCACCACCCCCAGCACAAACGCCGAGCCGACCAGAAAGTGCAGGTCTATGGCAATGTACGCCTCGCCCAGGTACACCGGTCGCAACACCGAAAAAACTGTGCTCACCCCCAGAATCAGGAGCAGGTTGGAAACGTTGGCCCCCAGCACGTTGCCGCTGACGATCTCCGAGACCCCCTGGCTCACCGAGATAAGCCCAGAGACCAACTCCGGCAGCGACGTACCCACGCCCACGATAATGACCCCTACCATGAAACTGGAAAGTCCCAGGGCCAACCCAATGCGCTCGGCAGCGCCCGTAAAGAACCGCGCTGAAGCCAGCAACAAGGTCAGGCTCCCCACAAAGGTTAGGAAGAGTAGCAGCATAGGGCGCTCCTGTCCGCACCTTACCTAATATCACCCAGCAGGTGCAATCATTCCACGCTTCAGAAGGATTGACACTGGCTACAAGACTCCTGTTGCCTGGGTGGACAGGGCACGTCGCCATGACTGCAAAACACGCAGCAGTCGCCGGGTTTGGGACGCATCCAGAAGTTGCACTTTGGGCAAACGTAAAAACGCTGACATGCCTCGGTGGGCATGGTCAGGCGCTCCTGGTGACCGCAGGAGGGGCAGGCCAGGGTAGATTGAAGTTTCATAATGCGTGCCCTAGTCTGCGGATTTGGTGCACCGTGCGCGTGCTCTGAAGCTCGAGAAAGAGCCCTTCGATGCCCGCCGGCAGCAGCCGGTAATACGACCACCGACCTGCCCGCACTACCTCGATCAGCCCTGCTTCACGCAGAATCTTAAGGTGATGGCTTACCGTAGGCGTCGATAGTTCCAGCTGCTCCACCAAATGGCAGAAGCAAACCCCCAGTGTTCCATCGCATCGCGGGTCGTGCAGGGTTCGCTCATCAGGTAGTTCGGCGAGCAAGCGCACCAGGCGCAGGCGAACCGGATCCGCCAGGGCCCT
>CALFDH010000130.1 GCA_937950405.1 uncultured Meiothermus sp. | reverse complement strand
CCGGATATCAAGATCTACAGTTGCTTCCTCATTTAAGAGTCCGGTAACTGTCTTTCGGGAGGGCCTGTACAGGCCCTCCTTCCCGACGTTGGTCATAATCTGCACGCAGAGTTAACCCAGAAGAAAAGGCCTCAAAAGGTGCATTTCTAAACTTCGTTTTGCTCAAGATGCCACCTTGACCACCCCTGCATCTACCAAGTGCTGGATTTGCTCCGGGGTGTAACCCAGTACGTCCGCCAGCACCGCCCGCGTATGTTCACCCAGCAGCGGCGGATGGCCCTGGGCGCGGGCAGGGGTGCGGGACAGGTGCGAAAGCGGCGAACCGATCAGGGGAATGGCACCCAGGGTCGGGTGAGCAACCTCCTGGCGCATTCCTCGGGCCTGAGCCTGGGGCTCGGCGAAAGCCTCGGCCAGGTTGTTGACCGGCGTGACCGGAACCCCGGCCTGGGTGAAGCGCTCGAGCCACTCCCGACGGGGGCGGGTGCGCAGGATGGCCTCGAGCCTGGGCAGCAGAAGGGCGCGGTAGGTCACCCGGCCTGCGTTGGTCTGGAAGCGTTCATCGTCCCATAGCTCGGGGTGCTCTGTGGCCTCGCACACCCGGCGGTACTGTTCGTCGTTGCCCACGGTCAGCATAAACCAGCCATCCGAGGCGGCAAACGCGCCGTAGGGGACAATCTGAGGGTGGGCGTTCCCCAGCCGCTCAGGCAGTTGATGGGTCAGCAGATAACTCTGGGCCAGGTTAACCATGGCCGCCAGGCCCACATCAAAAAGCGCCAGATCAAGGTGCTGCCCCAGCCCGCTGCGCGAGCGCTCCCGTAGCGCGGCCAGGACGGCCACAGCCCCGTTCATGCCGGTCATCAGGTCGATCCAGGCCACCGGAACCCGCATGGGCGGCCCCTCCGGCTCTCCCGTGACCGACATAATGCCGCACAGCCCCTGCACCGCCACATCGTAGCCCGGCTCCTGCGCGCGGGGGCCGGTCTGGCCGTAACCGGTGATGGAAAGATAGATGAGCCCTGGGTTCAACCGGGCAAGGCTGGCATAGTCCAGGCCATAACGGGCCAGGTCGCCGGTCTTGTAGTTCTCCACCAGCACATCGGCCTGCTTGGCCAGCTCCTGCACAATCTGCTGGCCCCTCGGGTCTTTGAGGTTCACCACCACGCTCTTCTTGCCCCGGTTGCAGGAGAGGTAGTATGCGCTCTCCCCCTCGGATGCGAGAGTCCAGCGGGGATTTTGACCCTTCTGGGAGTACGGTTCTGTCATGGGGCTTGCCCCCTCATCCCCCCGGCCCCTTTCTCCCTCGAGGGGAGAAGAGGGCGGCTGAAAACCGGACAGGAAGGGGGGGCCCCAGGTTCGGGTGTCGTCTCCCTTGGGGGGCTCGATTTTCCAGACCTCTGCGCCTAGGTCGGCCAGCATCTGCGTACAGTAAGGGCCGGCCAGAATACGGGAAAGGTCAAGCACTTTGAGACCGTCCAGTGCGCTCATGGTCCAAATACTAAGGCTCCATACCAGATTCGGTTGGTTCGTCGCCAAACGCTGAAGAACCAACCCGACCAACGGGAGATGCTTTTTTCGCCGACCGACAGGGAGGGGTGTGCTCCAGGATTCAAAAAGACAGCCTTAAGGGCTTTTGGCTTTGCCAACTGTCTTTTTGAGTTTGGCATTACGGGTACAATCGGGGCCATGAAGGTTCTGATTACAGGCGGAGCAGGGTACATCGGCAGCACCATCGCCAACGCACTTCAGGACACCGGCCACGTGCCGGTACTGCTGGACTCCCTGGTCACAGGGCCCAGGGCTTTTACCCAGGGCAAGATTTTTTACGAGGGCGACATCGCCGACCGGCCGCTACTCGAGCGCATCTTCCAGAACCACCCCGACATCCACAGCACCATTCACTGCGCTGCCCGGATTGTGGTGCCGGAGTCGGTGCAGGAGCCGTACCTCTACTACCGCGAGAACGTCTGCAAAAGCCTAGAACTGTTCAAGAACCTTGGGGAACTGGGCTACCCCAGGGTGGTGTTCAGCTCCTCGGCCTCCATCTACGACGCGGTGCCGGGGTTCAAGGTAACCGAAACCTCACCGCTCAAGCCCAGTTCGCCTTACGCCCGCACCAAGTACATGATGGAGATGGTGCTGGAAGACCTGTCCAGGGCCACCCCACTGCGCGGCATTGCCCTGCGCTATTTCAACCCCATCGGGGCCGACCCCAAGCTGCGCTCGGGCATCCATGTACGCGAACCCAGCCATGTGCTGGGCAAGATGGTAGACGTAGCCCTGGGCAAGCTACCCGAGTTCACCCTCACCGGCGTGGACTGGCCCACCCGCGACGGCTCGGGCATCCGCGACTACATCCACGTCTGGGACCTGGCCATGGCCCACGTGAAGGCGGTGGAGCAGTTCGATGCGGTCATGGAAAAAACCCAGAGCCCCTACGTGGTAATTAACCTGGGCACCGGCAACGGGGTCACGGTAAAAGAACTCGTAGCCGCTTTCGAGCGCGTGTACGGAAAGCAAATCCCCAAACGCGAGGCCCCACCCCGCCCAGGCGATGTGGCCGGGGCCTATGCCAACGCCGACCGGGCCCTGGAACTGCTGGGCTGGAAAGCCGAGCACTCGATTGAGGAGGGCATCGCCAGCGCCCTGGCCTGGGGCCAGAAACGCAAGGAAATCCTGGGGTATGTCTAGCGCAACCCGCAGATGGCCAAACCTCCCGGCCTGCGCCTGACCCGCGACCTACGACTTGAGACCCTTTTTGACGTTGTGCCTGTCGCGCTCTTCACAGACATTGCCGCCTTGGACAAAGGACCCCCAACCCCGGAGGGCTCTATCTTTGTGAAAAGCGCTCTACAATCAACCTGTGCAGGCCCTCCCCCATCCCCACATCCCGCTGCAAGCCTCCGAGGGTTCGGTGCTGCGGGCCAAGGCCATGCAGGAATACTTGCTGGCCTTGCGCGGGGCGCTAACACGCTATGCCGAGGTGCCGCCGGTACATCTGATGGTGCTAAGCGAGCCCGACTGGAAGGCCCGGGTCAAGCATCCCTACGGTTTTCCGTTTCAACGCACCAGCCTGCGGGAGGGGCTTTATCTGTTCTTACCCGCCCGCTACCCCGAACGCTTTATCTGGCGGCTGCGCGAGACCCTGGTTCCGGCCATCAAAAGGGCCGGTAAGCCGTCCGGCCAGCCCAGCGACTTCCTGGACCTCAACCTGGGGCACGAGTACGCCCATGCGGTGGCAGTGGCCTGGAAGCTGCACACCCGGGTTCGCTGGGTGGACGAGTTTATGGCCAACTACCTGTACCTGCTGGCGCTCCACCAGGCCCTGCCGGAGCTGTACCCCCAGGCCAAGCAGTGGGGCCTGCTGCTAGCGCACCTGACGCCCAGCGACCCCAGCCTCGGCAGCTACGAGCGCAAACCCAAAACGCTTTCCGACCAGCTCTGGTTCCAGGGGCAGTTCACCCTCGAGGCCGCACGGCTGGTGGAGGAAAAAGGCCCTGCGCTGCTGGAAGGTCTGCTGCAAGCAGCGCCACTAACCAGGAAAACCGTGCACAAAGTTCTGGTTGGTTTAGAACCCAACCTGCGCGAATGGTTCGCCAGCTTTGCCCCAAGAAAAACCCTCGCCCCCCAAGAGCTTGTGGACGGCCTCAACTGGGAGGAAGTAGGGGAAAAACCGTAGCCCCCTTGAACCATCCCTGTCTGAACACTTTGCCCACTTATGGGAACGTTGAAGTAGGGAACAGGGGTCAGGGGTCAGGGGTCAGGGGACAGGCGTTTGAAAACCGCAACCTACCTTTCCCATCTTGTGCATCGCTGAAAGTTGGGTATCTGGCTAAAGTTGGAATTACCGGTAGCGAACGGCATTCGCCTCAAACTTATACCGACTCTGCGCGTGAGCGGTGCTAAGCGCGCCCCTCACTTGCCGCGCCAGGGGGCGCGTCCGAGGGACTTGTATATCGCTTTTGGGTCACTTCTGAGCAGATTCGGTATTTCACGCCTATGGCATAAGCCCAGTGCCTACCGCGGTGGAGCCACATCCCCCGGCTTGCCGTCCGAGACCAGCTTACGTACCCAGTCGGCAAAGGTCACGTCCCCTACCTTGGTGCTGTAGAACTCGGGCCGCCCGATGATGCAGTGCTGGGCGCCGGGGGCCAGGTAGCTGTAGAAGTTGGGGGCCGACTGTTTGATGGCGGCCAAGTTGGCCAGGGCACCCTGTACCCATTGCTGGGCAATTTCCGGGGTAGGGCGCGGCTGCCCCAGAATCAGGCTGTAAAAGAAAATCTGCACCTCGTCCAGCAGGGTGCTGTACTGGGCAAAGCTGCGGTTGGGGTAGGCTTTGGCGAAGGCCTGGTACAGGTCGTTGGAGCCGAGTTTGGCGGGCTCGAGGCCCCCAATCCAGCCTGGCAAAGCCCCCTGGATACCCCAGGCAGCCGAGGCAATCGGGAAAAAGGACACCGGGGCTACCCCCAGAGCGGCATCCCCCAACTGCACCACCCTGGCGTTGGGATAGCGGCGCATGAAATAGGGCGCCCACATGATAGAGCCATAGCCCCCCGCGCTACAGCCCGTAACCATCACGCTTTGCGGGTTGGGGATGTTGTTAAACACCCACAGCACCGCCTGGCGGGCATTGACGGCTCCTTTGTGCTGAATGCTCAGGTCGCCATAGCGGGCGGTATAGTTGCCCCAGTGCAGGTCGGCGGTGCAGTAGGGCACAAACACGTGGGTCCAGTCGCGGAAGGGGTTCTCGGGGTTGTTACGGTTGAAAACCCCCTGCCCCGCCTGTAAGTCCTGGATTTGCAGCCGGGGGGTGTAAAGGCGCGACTGGGGGTTGCAGGTTGCGGCATCCCAGCAAGCCCCACCTCCCTGAAAATTCACGATCACCTTATCGGCGGCCCCAGGCGCCACATAAAAACGCCAGGGAGAGCCATCCGAGCAGACCGTAGCACCCCCAGGGCGAATTTCCTGCCAGCCTGCAGGAACCTGAGCTGAATTCTGCGCCAGCACGAACCCCCACAGCACGAATAACACTGTCCACCAACGCTGCATGTTGCCTCCTTTAGAGTGTCAGTCTACCGCAAGTTGGTTACCAGGCTCTTATCATTTGCCTGGGCATCGTCGTTTCAACCCCTCACCCGGCGACAGCAGTTACCGCCAGAATTGTTGTATTTGGCCAAAAGAGCACCTTACTGGCCGGCGCTGTCGC